>SXIZ01000259.1 GCA_005779525.1 Methylococcaceae bacterium | reverse complement strand
TCCAATGCCAGTAGCCACTTATTCCCACCGCACACAATAATAAGCTGCGCCAGAGGTGGCTCAATTGCGCGACTATAAGGGCAAGCACCGCCAATGCATGCAGCACAACAATAAAGTTTGTGCGACTAGGGGCTGATGCGATTATAAACTGAGCTTGAAATACGTCTCTTGGATACATAAGAGTGGTATATTTTTCAAAAAATCGTACATTGCATATACAGTAGCCTTCAAATTTTAGCGCTTCACACTGATTTCACTTATTTTATGAACAACATACTGACCAACACCCTAGAACCTATGTCGACTACAAACCAATTCAAAACTTTCCCCCTGGATCATTTAGGAATACTATGCGTTAGCGGCGGAGATGCCCCGCAGTTTTTACAAGGGCAAGCCACAGCAGATTTCAGAACAGTAAACCAAGATACTGGACTACTGGGCGCATTTTGCTCTGCCAAAGGTCGAGTCATCAGCACCTTTATTGCGATAAAACATATAGAATCCATACTCCTGATCTTGCCTCTAGAATTAGTTGCTGCCACTCAAAAACGTCTATCGCAATATATTTTACGCAGCAAAGTTAAGCTACAGGATTACTCTAGTACCCATAGCCTCGTAGGCATCGTCATGGAGGAAACTGACGAGCAAGCAATTTTAACAACCCCTGAGCTAATTGCGCAATTTAGCTATCCTTGCCCAGCACCCGAGCGTAGATTTATTCAAATCATTGCCCATGGCGATACTTGGACCGCTAATAAACTCGACTTTAGTAATAGCCTTTCCGATTGGCAATTACTAGATATTAAAGCGGGTATTCCGTGGCTAACTCCAAGTAATTCTGAAGAGTTTATCCCACAAACACTTAACCTCGAGCAACTCGGTGGCATCAGTTTTAATAAGGGCTGTTATACCGGACAAGAAATTGTCGCGCGCACACATTATTTAGGCAAAAGTAAACGCGCGTTATTTATGGCAACGGTCACCCCCCCTGAAAACGGTGATCTACAGATCGGTGCAGCCATCATCGATAAGCAGCAACAAAAACTGGGAAGTGTGGTCAATTTAGTTCAGCAACCAACCCAATATTACCTGCTGATCACCTTAACCTCAGACCCTCATGAATCGACCAAACTCTATGTGACGACACCCGAAACTCAGCTTGAAATAACCCTATTTAACTTTAACAAGACCTGAACCCAAACCCACATTTGGACTATAATGACAGATTTACGCACCACTACTCATTGCCATGCAATTTAAATCCCTACGCGATTTTTTAGCTTTTGTGCAAGCGGAACTAGACGCCGATAGATTAGTTTTACCTACACTACCTGATGTCGCCATCAAATTACGTGATGCAGTAAACTCTGGAGATGCCAATGCCGATCAGCTGGGAAAAATGATTTTAACGGATGCCGCCTTGGCAGCCCGCTTGATCCAAGTCGCCAATAGCCCGTTGTATAAAGGCAATGTTCCAACGCAAAATATCCAATCCGCAGTGACCCGCTTAGGAAATAAAAACATAGCTTCGATCGTAACTAGCTTAATCATGCAACAAATGTTTAAACCCAGCGTGAAGCTATTGGAGGCCCACTTTAGGGAAATTTGGGAACACAGCGTCAACATTGCAGGGATAAGTAGAGCATTGGTCAAATTTGCACCACACCTCAATGCTGACGATGCGATGTTAGCCGGGCTATTACACCAAATTGGTAAACTCCCCGTATTAATGCTGGCAGAAAATCTGCCAGAATTCCGCGACAGCCCGTCAAGACTTAACAAATTATTGGACTTGGCTCACCCTCCTATCGGTAAAATGATCATGGACACTTGGGCTTTTCCTGCGGAGTTAAAACAAGTACCTTCAGAATATATCAATTTCCAACGCAATCATGACTCCAAAGCTGACTACGTCGACATTGTGCAAGTTGCCTTCCTACAAGGAATCGCGGGCACAGATCATCCGGCTTGCAGACTAAACTGGGATAGCATCCCCGCATTCCAAAAACTGGGACTCGCCACGGATGTCGAGATTCTGGAAATAGCGGGCGTTGCAGAAGATATCGACATGACCACCACGTTACTTACCTAAAGAAGATAAACACTATGAACGACGTTACCGCTGAACAACGTTTTCGTAAACTCGGCATGATTACCCTGTTTGCCGTGTATTTTTTAATCTTAGTCGGCGGCATTGTTCGCGCCTCAGGAGCTGGCATGGGATGTCCAGATTGGCCAACCTGTTTTGGTCAATGGGTTCCTCCCACCAGCGAAGCCCAGTTACCCAGCAATTATCACGAAATTTATGCGCAACGTGGTTATCAAAATACTACCTTTAACCCCATTAAAACGTGGACTGAGTACACGAACCGCTTAACCGGAGCAAGCATAGGACTATTAATTATTTTGACTGCATGGAGCTCAAGAATTTATATTCAATCCAATAAAACAGTTTTTTACAGTAGTGTTTCCGTTTTACTGTTAGTGCTTTTCCAAGGCTGGCTAGGTTCGGCCGTAGTCGCAAGCAATCTCAAACCCTTGATGATAACTTTACATATGCTACTCGCCTTAGTAATCGTCTCTCTATTACTCTTTGCAATCGCGCTCTCGCAACGCAACTTCTTAAGTCAGATTAACTGTATGCAGCTTCCGCAAAAATTTGACCTCGTGTTAAAAGCGGCACTTGCTATGACGCTAATACAAATTGCGATGGGAACTCAGGTACGAGAAGCTGTCGATTTTATTGCGCAACAGCATGGATATATCGATAGAAATTTTTGGCGAGATGACTTTCCAATTATTTTCTACATTCACCGCTCATTTTCATCAGTGATCTTATTCACCAATTTATGGCTGGTTTGGCAAATAAGAAAATTTATCGCCAAAGATACCGTATTGTATTTAATGCATTTTGTGCTATGCGGCTTAGTGGTCACTGCCATTTTAGCTGGCATCAGTCTAGACAGATTAGGCGTCCCGCCCGTTGCACAACCTATTCATTTACTGATGGCTAATTTAATTTTTGGCGCGCAATTTTTTATTTGGATTTGCCTCCACCAAGCTCAACGTAGAGCTTGAGAGAAGACAGCAACGAAATTATAAAAAATAATCCCCTTCATAAAGCGGATTAAGATATTTGCCATTAAGAACTTTATTTAGCAGACGAGTAAATTTGCAAAACGCGTGCTTAAATTTGTTCTTAATGGAGGCTTGAAAAAGACATTTACAAACCAACACATTACATTCTTGACAGCTTTGCTGTTTCATTCAGATCAACATCCGCTTAAGGTTAAACAAATACCACTGTTCTTGCTTAAAAAATCTTTAAAAAACTCTGTGATGCTTTAAATAAATAAGACGCCCAACTTTGAATTCAGAGGAACACAACCTAAATCAAAATTAGGACCGCCATTCTATAGCCGCAACAATATTTTGAAAACGTGACATATTGCCGCAGGCCAAATCACTCTGGTTACCCGTTTCAGTAGACCAACAATCTTTAAATTATTCCAAGGAAAAGCGTAACATGAAATTTCTATCCTAATCAAATTACACTTTAAATTTTATGAATCAACTCAAAGATTTTCTAGCGGAAACAAAAGGCGATCTATTTAGATCGCCTTTTGAACATTTACATCATACTTACTTAGCTGTCGCTGGAGCCGCAGCATCTGCCGCTGGTTTTTGCTCAGCTGCAGGAGCCTCTGCTGCTGGCTGAGCAGCAGGAGCTTGCTCAGTAGCCGCGGGCGCAGGAGTTGCAGGAGCAACTGGAGCAGGCGCTGGTGCGGGCTCAGTATACAAAACTTCAACTTTAGCCGAATCACGTAATGATTTCAGCATCGCTTCAATTTTAGCGCGCTGTACCATAGGTTTTAACTGCTCTTTAACTGAATCGAATGGCGGTGGAGTTTGCTCTCTGCTATCTTCACGCAAGATAACATGCCAACCAAATTGAGTTTGTACGGGGGCTTTGGTGTATTTTCCTTTTTCTAAATTGGCGACCGCTTCAGAGAAAGGTGCAACCATCTGCTTAGCACCAAACCAACCTAAATCCCCACCACTGTCTTTGCCAGATGGGTCCGTGGTATTCTTTTTCGCTAATTCAGCAAAGTCTTTACCTTTATCTAACTGCTCAATAATTTTCTTAGCTTCATCTTCAGTCTTCACTAAAATATGACGCGCTTTATATTCAGTTTTGTCCTGTCCACCAATTTGCTTATCGTATTCCGCTTTTAAGTCTTCATCTTTAATTGGATTGGTTTCCAAATAATTCTTAATTAGCGCTTGCGCCAGAATAGAACGTCTAGCCGTTTCCAACTGCTTTACCACATCTGGAGAACTTTGTAATTTCTTGTCAGTAGCACCTTGAACTAGAAGTTCACGTTGCACTAATTCATCAATTAATTGGGGTTTTGGAAATGTTTGCTGACCATGAGAACGTGCCGCAATATCATCTTCCAAAGCCTGCAAATCAGCTTTACCAATATATTGACCATTGACAGATGCGACCGCATCTTCTTTGCTGACAGCTGGTGCGACAGCTACAGGAGCTGCAGAACCTGCGGTTGAGCTGCTTGCTTTATTCTGTCCGTCGCAAGCAACAACCAATGCCGAGCTGGCCAATAATAGTGAGACTAATTTTTTATTCATAAATATTTTCCTTAAATGTTATCTTCAGAAGGGGTTAATGCGTTAATGCCTAAAGCGTGAATTTCTTGCTTCATCAAGTCACCTAGCGCCTGATAAATTAATTGGTGGCGCTGAACCATACTTTTACCCTCAAATGCTGCACTTACAACGGTGACAAAATAATGTCCACCGCCTGTTCTGGCACCCGCATGTCCCGCATGGGCAGCACTATCATCTATGAGCTCCAAACGAACTGGAGACAGTTTTTCTGCTATTAATTGCTTAATGTGATTACTCGTCATTTTGGGAATACTTGTTTAAAAGGTTTAATTTCTACCTGCTGGTAAACATCGGCAGTTATATAGGGATCTGCGCCAGCCCAAGCTTGCGCAGCCAATAAATTATCAAATTCAGCCACAATCAAACTCCCTGTAAACCCAGCATCACCTGGATCTATGGAGTCTATAGCAGGATGAGGACCTGCGAGCACTAAGCGACCTTGGTCTTGTAAAACCTCTAATCTGGCCAAGTGCTCTGCACGCACGGATAAGCGTCGGCTTAAGCTGTTGGGTTTATCAGTGGCAATAATTGCGTATAGCACTATTTTTTCTCGGTTTCAGGAATATGTTTATATAAATAAATCACTTGCAATAAAATAAAAATCAGCATCATCCCTGGCACACCAAAGGTTTTAAAAGTGACCCAGTCATCGGTATTAAAATTAAACATGACATAGACATTAACACAGCCAACCGTAATAAAGAAAAGCCCCCACAGTGTGTTTAGTCTGCGCCAGATCGCCTTAGGTAAGTCGATATTACTTGCCATCATGCGTTCAATAAAAGGTTTTTCACCGATGAATTGACTCCCTAAGAATGCGATGCCAAACAACCATTCAACCACACTCAATTTCCATTTAATAAACTGCTCATCACGCAGATACAACGTCGCACCACCCAAGACTAAAATCAAAATCAAGGTGATCCATTGCATGGCTTTGACTTTACGATACTTGATCCAGGTGAACAGAACCTGAAACACCGTAGCCACAATGACCACTGCAGTTGCAACATAAATACCGTAAATTTTATACGCAATAAAAAACAGTATGATGGGAAAAAATTCAAACAATTGATTCATAAATTCAATAAGAGGTTATTGGGACACTATGCATATAAATCAACCCCACCCAATAAATTGGCGCGTTGATTTTGCACTTGAATATTTGCATGCGTGGCATATGCGTTTAAAGCGTGCTGTGTACGCTGATCCAACGGCTTACCTGTCTGACCATCCTGGGCTAAGTCGTTATTTTTATTTGAATGTTCCTTGTCTAAAACCTGCGCAATTTCGACGGATGAGGGTATTTTCGCTACCGCGTGTTGCGTCAGCGTTTCATTTGGCTTATTAGTCGCAATTCGATTGGCAATAGCCTCTTCATTAACGCGAGCAATTTCCTCCGTCGGCGTTTTCCTTTGCTGCAGCGGTATCGCTGCTAATGAAGAACTGTGAATTCGCATGCTAGCACATCATAATAAATAATATTAAGCCCGACTATTGTAGATTCTTTAAGTTCGATTGTACATGTATTCGCTTACGATTCTGTTAAAATACCCTTTTGCCTCATAAATACCTGACATGCACCAAGATATTGAAACTGAACTAGAAGCAGCTACTTTTAGAGCACTATTAAAACATTTGCAGACTCACACCGAGGTACAAAACATCGATTTAATGTTGCTGGCTGACTTTTGCCGTAACTGTTTAGCTAAGTGGTACGTAGCTGCCGCCAAAGAACGCAATCTGACCATAGAGTATGAAGACGCGAGAACGCTAGTCTACGGCATGCCTTATGCTGAATGGAAACAACAATTTCAACTCGAAGCTACTCCCGAAAAATTAGCCGCCATGGCCGCCAAACAACAAGCCAGCCATGAATAATATTGATTATGACGCCATTTTCTCCGGCAGTATTGGTCAAGACTATCATTTATTGAAACTGATTGCGCCACTGGCGACAGCAATGAGCAAATTAGTGGGCGAAGCGGTCGCTCGCTATCCATCCACGGCAAAGACTTTAAATATCGTTGAATTGGGTGGTGGCACAGGGATCACAACATTGTCCATATTATCCGCACGTCCTGATGTCCAGATACTAAGTATCGACAACGAACCCGTCATGCAAAATCAAGCTAAACAGCATCTTTCCTCTTGGTGTGCAGAGGACAAGCTGACTTTTTTATGCACAGACGCCCTATCCGCCCTACAGGCGATACCATCTGCCAGTGTAGATATCGTGGCTAGTGCCTATACCTTACATAATTTTTTAGCGGAATACCGGGTATCCGTGCTGCAAGAGATTTGGCGCGTATTGAAACCCGGCGGACAATTTATTAATGGCGACCGCTATGCCTTGGACGATATTTCCGCGCATACCCGCTTGATTCAAGAAGAAGTCGGTGGCTACTTTCGCGTTTTGGTCGAGCTGCAGCGCCTAGACGTCTTACAACAGTGGATAGTACATTTATTTAGCGATGAATCTGCTAACCATATTATGCGTGAAACTGAAGCCCTAGGCCAACTGCGCGCAGTGGGATTTAAAGACATTCAACTGCAGCATCGCATGGATGTGAATGCGGTAGTGCAAGCGACTAAACCCTAACTTAAGCAAATAATAAACAAATCTGCAGCATAGTCTCCCAGGGATTGCCGGAGCGCTGCCCTTTAATTTGTGCATCGGCTTGTGTACTTAACCTCAGCATTTCACCCAAAACTCGGCTGTCGAGACGCGGTATCAATTTGCTTAATGAGGCTTTTTTATCTGCATCCCAAATTCTAAGATTTTTAAAAATCATGTCGCGGGCAACGCGCTGCTGCACTTGATCGCGAATATTCCATAGTATTCTAGCTTCGCGGGCCAAGGCCCATAAAACCACTGGCGCAGCAATGCCTTCATCACGTAAACCATTCAGAATTTTAGCGCTACGTTTAACTTTTCCCGCCAACAGACTATCCACGAGCTTAAAGACATCATAGCGCGCATGATCCGCCACAACCTCCTGCAGATCCGCTAAACCTATGGGCTGTGTTCCAAATAACACATAAAGCTTTTCAATTTCTTGCGCCGCTGCTAATAAATTGCCTTCAATTCGACTGGCTAAAAACTTGATCGCCTGTGCATCCATGTGCATGCCGCGCCTAAGAGCACGCTGTTGCAACCACTGTAGCAAATCAGTTCCGTCTAATTCCTTGACTTGCACGACAACACCCCACTGCTCAACCGCCAGATACCAGCGCGATTTAGTCGCTTCAGCAGCCAACTTTCCCGCACTCATCAATAACAAGGTATCCTCAGGCTTAAGCTCGCAGTATTGCAGTAATGCCTTGGCCCCTTCGCTCCCTAATTTGCCATCAGGAATTCTTAGATCAATGATTTTTTTATCTGAAAAAATCGACATCGTCGCCGCTTCTTCTAATAAACTGCGCCAGCTAAAGTGCGCATCCACACTGAGAATTTCACGCGTATCAAAACCGGACTGTCTTGCTGCAAGACGAATCGCATCCGCGGCTTCTCCCAGTTGCAAGGGTTCGCTTCCAGTAAGAAGGTATAATGGAGCCAAGCCCTTGGCTAAAGCTGATGCTAATTCCGCGGGTTTTAAACGCATGCCTGCACCTTATAGCAAGGCTCGTCCCCGATCAATGACGGCACGCACCGCTTGCAGATACATCTCCTGACGAATTTGAGCTTCTTCGTTGCCTTTACCCATAATATCTTGTTGATCATTATAGTAATCGCGATTGACCTCTACGGTTTGTCT
>SXIZ01000258.1 GCA_005779525.1 Methylococcaceae bacterium | reverse complement strand
GCTTGCAAAAGTTGCCCTGCTTCTTCGGCGATAGCCACGCTATTGTGCGCCAGTTGTTCAATATCTTGCGCAGTGCTCCGACTATTTTCCGCCAATTTACGTACTTCAGCAGCGACCACGCTAAACCCCTTGCCATGTTCGCCCGCACTGGCCGCTTCGATAGCAGCATTTAATGAGAGTAGATTAGTTTTGTAGGCAATATCTTTAATCAAATCAATTTTACTGGCGATCTCTTGCATCGCGTTGACAGTCCGTATTACTGCCGCGCCTCCCGCGGTAGCGTCTTGGGCTGAGGCTGCGGCGATGGAATTGGTGAGTTTGGCATTCTGCACATTTTGCTGCACTGCGGCATTTAATTCTTCCATGGACGCCGAGGTTTCTTCTATGCTTGCTGCTTGTTCAGTTGATGATTGGCTAAGTGTCTGTGCGGTCGCATTAATATCATGCGCTACCGTGTTGAGATTACTGGCATTTTCGCGTACGCCTTCTACCACATGGCGTAGTTGCTTTTGCATCTGGGACAAAGCGTATAACAAACTACTTTGATCATGTGCTTGCAGACTGATTTGCGTGGCCAGATCACCGGTCGCAAAGTCTTGAACCATACTCACAGCGTATTCTGGCTCACCGCCTAATAAACGCATCAGTTTTTGGGTTAACCAAAAACAAGCAACGCCCGACAATATAAATAAGATGGCACTGATGGTGATTGAACGGATTAGGTTTTCATGAATATCGTTATCCAATTCTGCTAAAGAATAATCGATGCGTGTGACGCCTAAGATTGTCCCCTCGGCGACTGGATGGCAACTCAAGCAATTGGTGCCATTAAAATTAGCGCTTGCCTTAATTGGCAGCAGAATTTTGAGTAAGCGCCCTTGGCTATTAGTATCCACGTTTTCAATGACTTCCCCCTTGAGCGCACGCTGTTCTAGCGGATCTGGGGTATGTGCACCGTTCTTGCCTGGACCAAAAGCATCAATAATCGGAGCCGCGCGAAGCAAACGAATATCGACTACATTCGGGTTACTCAATATTTTGTGGCGTAGGGTTTCACTTTCGCCGCTGGCCCCGGTGAGCATAAAGGTGTTCAACACATCAAAGAAATTAAGCGCAATATTTTTGGCTTCTTTGTTCCCGAGATTCAATACCATACTGCGCTCATGTTGCAGGGTAAAGCTCGTGGTTAACACCGAGAGCGATAAAATGATGATCGCCATAAACGATAAAATTCTGGTTTGTAAGGTCAATTTCATAGCGTAAGTTGCTTAGATTATAGAAGGCTTACGCTGAACGTGCGCAGCCTGAGACTTGGTACAAATGATATTTTGAAAAGTTAAATCATTTACGCTTATATATTCAGATTTCATTAAGTTTTAAAGATAGTTTAATTTTTAAAAATTTTTATAAATCAAGTATATTTTTCTTATGTGTTTGCGCTAGATCAAAAACTGCGTTATCAAAATTTGACAACATATCTTCAGCTAACTACTCTAGGGGCAGTCAGCCTAATCACCGTATTAGGCTCCAGATTAAAGATAGCTTTTAGAGGTATTTATGCAACTACCAAATAACGCAAACTTAAAAATAATGCTGCTGTTATTACTCAGCACAGTTATTTCACAACCTCTGTGGGCGGCAGATGAAGACGCCGCTAAAGCGTTAGCCAAAGCAAATAATTGTTTTACCTGTCATGCCGTTGATAAACAAAAAGTTGGCCCTGCGTGGAATGCGATAGCGGCAAAATATAAAGGTGACGCCCAGGCGCAAGATAAGTTATCGCAACATCTGACCACGGGGGGGGCATCTAAATCTCATATGATAGTCAAAGCTGAAGACGCCAGCCAAATCAAGAATCTAGTCGATTGGTTGTTAGCGTTCTAACATCGTCTAGCTCCTCTAAGCAAAGCAACGGATTTCGCTTATCCAGCTTTCCTGAACTATACCTGCTCAAGGTGCGCTTGGACTCTAGGTTTACGTGGGTCTTTAAACTAACTGGAAGAATTTTCTTATGCCATTACTCATAAAAATTGTCATGCTCAGCTTAGTCTTAATGCTGTCCGCACAAGCTGAAGAGCAGGCTGTTAAAACAGCAAAAGATCCTGCGCAGTCATTGGCTAAAGCCTTAGATAGTGATGCGCTGTGTACGCGTTGCCATGACGAGAATGAGAATAAGCCGATTTTGTCTATCTATCAGACCCCGCATGGCAATAAAGCGGATGCGCATACACCTTCATGCCAAGCGTGTCATGGCGTCAGTGATGCGCATGTCAATGCTGATCCCAAGCTACCAAAACCGCCCAGTCCGGATATCGTATTCAGTGATAAATCAAAAACCTATCCAGCTGCTTCCGCAGACGCGCGTAATGGGCAATGTTTAAGCTGTCATCAAAACGGTTTGAGTACCCATTGGACTGGCAGCCAACATCAAGGTCAGGGCGTGGCGTGTAGCTCTTGTCACACTTCCCATGAGCCGCATGACCAAGTATTAGCCAAAGGCACGCAACCAGACGTGTGTTTCAACTGTCATAAAGCGCAACGTTCTGAGACCCATTTATTTTCTAGCCATCCGATTCAGGCAGGTAAAACCACCTGTTCGGATTGCCATAATCCGCACGGATCAACTGGACCCAAATTACTGGTCAAAAATTCTACCAACGAAACCTGTTACACCTGTCATGCCGAGAAACGCGGCCCGTTTTTATGGGAGCATTCCCCGGTGTTTGATGATTGTAGCAATTGTCATACCCCGCATGGCTCCAACAATACCCCGCTGTTAAACGCTCGGGTGCCGTGGTTATGTCAGGAATGTCATACCGCTGATCATGCTCAGACTGTGAACAGTGGCGCCAACTTGATTGATGGCAATGTGACTACGATTAATGGGCAACAAGCTGCAGCTAACTTAAACCCTAGATCCTTTGCCAATGCCCGTGCTTGTTTAAATTGCCATACGCAGATTCACGGTTCGAACCACCCTGCAGGTGCGAAATTCAACCGCTAAACATAGAGGATCATGGCTATGCATAACCCACATATACGTTTTGCAGTAACGCAAATATTCGGCATGGTTGCTGGGATCGGCTTAAGTTTCTGGGGCGGACAGGTCGCTGCTGAAGATGCCGCGAAAGCACTCACGCAACCCAGCAGTAAAATCGAAGCCGGAGTCGGTGGCGTTTCGGATAGTAACTGGAAATTTGGGCAATACAACGGCCTGAATTCCAGCGGGGCTTTTGGGATAGGGAGTTTTGATATTCAAGGCGGAGGGACCTACGATAGCAATGATGCTACCCGTTGGCGAGTCACAGGCAATAATATCGGTCTGGAAACACGCGATTTTAAAGGCGAGTATAAAGATCAAGGTAAATATAAAGTCAATTTTGGCTACGACGAAATTACCGCCTACCGCAATAATAGCTATCAAACCCCCTACAACGGTGCAGGTGGCTCGAATTTAACCCTGCCGAGTAATTGGCTATACCCAACCACGGCGAACAATTTACGTACGTTACCTGCCAGTGACCGTGCAGAATTTGAAAATTTTAATCTGGGTACTAAACGCCGCCGCATTGATGGTGGTTTTAGTTTTCAATTCAGTCCTGAGTGGGAAGCGTTGGTCAGTGTGCGCCATGAAGATAAAAACGGCACGCAAGCTTTAGGTGCTCCGATTGTGGCCCCGCGTGCAGTAATTCTGCCGAATCCCATCGTGCAAGCGACGGAGCAGATTAATGCCAGTTTGAAATTTTCTGGCACGCAAGCGTATGCCCAATTGGCCTATTATGGCTCGATTTTTCATAATGATATTAACGCGGTGACTTTCCAAAATCCGTTTGCGTCAGGCTTGCCAACCTTTGGGCGCATGAGCAGTATGCCCGATAATCAGTTTCATCAGTTTAATTTAACTGGCGCCTATAACTTCAGTTCCGCAACCAAACTGGTGGTCAATGGCGCTTATGCACGCAATTGGCAAGATCAAACCTTTCTACCGTACAACACTTTAGTTGGCGGCGGTGGCAGCCTTCCAACCTCCAGTTTGAACGGTGTGGTAGAAACTAAGTCAGCCCATCTGAAATTAACCCACCGGGTAAACAAAGATTTAAATTTAAGTTCTAGCTATAAATATGATGAACGCGAAAATACCACACCTATCAATCAGTACACATTTGTCGATGTGGATGGTACAGGTAACACCGCCAGTGTCAGAAATAATACCCCCTTTAGTAAACGGATTAACCAAGGTAATTTGGAAGCAGATTATGCTTTAGCTAAAGGCCATTGGCTAAAAGCAGGGTATGAATTACAAAATATCGACCGTTGGTGTAACGGTTCGTGGATTTCCTGCGTCGATGCAGGCACCACCACCGAACATACCGGGAAACTCGATTATCGCGGCACCTTATTTGATAAGCTCAGCAGTAAAATTGGCTATGCCTACTCGAATCGCACGGCGGATAACTATAATCAAGATAATGCGGCGTTTGCGTCATACCCCGCGAGTAATCAATTGTTGTTCGACAAAATTAATGCGACTGGCTTAACGGCCTGGGGACCTGCTTTACCTTATGCAGCAGGGGCAGCGGCTTTATACCCCAGTGTATTCCCCAATAACAATCCGGCGACGACTGGCAGCCCACTGAATAATGCAATCGATATTGCAGGCTTGGGACGCTTTAACACAACCGCGCGTGAGCGCCAAAAAGTCCATTCGTATTTTGATTATGCGGTAACGGAAAAATTAACCTTGGGTTTAGGCGGAGATTATCGCTTTGACAATTATCCCGATTCGCAATTTGGATTGAAATCCTCAACCCATTGGGGTGTGAATCTGGATGCGGGGTATGCATTCAACGAAGATACTTCGATGCAGTTGTACTATAGCTATCAAGATATTCTGTCAAAAACTGCAGGTATGTCTTATGCGGCCAACAGTAATACTGGCAGTGCCAAAGCAGGTACAGTCAGTGGGGGCTGTGTTAATTCCGTGCTAGCGGTCAATAATAACGCGCGGGTAGACCCGTGTCGAAATTGGTTTAGCGATATGCACGATGCTATTGATACCGTGGGTTTAGGGATTAAACGCAAAGGTTTGTTAAGTGGTAAATTAGAACTGAATGGCGACTTTTTATACAGTTTTGCGCAAACCTTAATTGGGGTCAATGGTGGACAATATGTGCAAAGTCCTAAAGGTACCGCGGCGGATGGCCCGTATTTTTACATTCCTGCAGCCGATTTACCCACGGTGAAAACCCAAACCTTTCAGTTTAAATTGGATGCTAAATATCAAATCAATAAACCCTCCGCCTTACATTTAACCTATCTCTACCAGCATTTATTCAGTAGCGATTATGTGTATACCGGTATGCAATTTTATGGCACGCCTGCCGGGGTGATGCCGACTAACGAACAAGCACCAAACTACTCAATTCACGCAGTTGGCTTGTCTTATATTTTAAATTTCTAGGAAATATTATGATTGTTCCTCAGGACACCTTAAGGTTAGGTAAATTATCGCTGACTTACCGCGTACTGTTCACGGGGTTTTTGTTAGTGATTGGCTGCGGCTTAATGATGGCCGGAGCGCAAATTATGCTGACCCACGGTATGGCCGATGGCAAACCGGGTTTATCCATGAACGACATTGTCTATAGCTATTATGGCAATCGTTCCGGCTCAAAATTGGAAGCGGCTTTGACGGGCAAGATGAAAGCCAATGCTCCGGGCGATGTGGGTTTTACCCTGATTCAATGGGCACGCGATGGAGCGCCTGAAGCTGATTGGGATAAAATCGGGCCAATATTTGTCAATAATTGCGCCACCTGCCATGTCGCGGGGGGCAGTTTACCGGAAGTGGCTAAACTAGAAGTCGCCAAATCCTTAGCAGAAGTGGATCATGGCGCCAGTATTGGTACGTTGACTCGGGTTTCACATATTCATTTATTCGGTATCGGCTTTATCTTCCTCTTTGTCGGCTGGATTTTTGGCATGGCAGAATTTGATCCATTGTGGAAATTGATCTTGATCGCCACGCCTTTTGCGTTCCTGATTATAGACATCGCTTCCTGGTGGCTGACCAAATTTTGGCCTACTTTCGCGTGGGTTACTATGATTGGTGGATTCGGTTACAGCGTTGCCTCCACCACTATGTTGCTGACTTGTCTTGCGCAAATGTGGTTGCCGCGTTGGACGCAGAAATAAGTTTGTCGCTTTAGTTCTTAATCAATTTACTTCTTTCGGGTAAGCAAACCATGCATAACCCGTGATCTTGAGATAAAGCAAAACTATTCCGTAGGGATAAGGTATACGACATTATTCTGTTTACTGCGTTGAGCACAGCAAAAAGTTTGCCTGATGACTAATATTCCAGAATTTGCTCTAAATGGTTTAGCAGATAAACTTTATATTCAGCACGTTCGGGCAGGCTCTCAGGTTGCTCTGGATTATTTTCAAACAAACTTTCAACGTGCAATAGCTCAATACTGTAGGTCTCCGCATACAGGGCTTTAATTTCATCAGCTATGCCGTAGACTTGCTCGGCAGTATCGGTAACTTCGGCATCTTCAATGGTGAGTAATAGAATTTGGGTGCGTGTATCCAGAATTGCTGTTAAATGCGCCACGTATTGTGGGCGAATTTCTTCGGGCAGGGCAGTGAGCGCAGCTCGGTCATATACTAAATCAATGGTTCCAAGGTCTGTTGGCGACAATGCAAAGAAATCTCCACAGAGAATTTTAAGCCGCCCATGTTCCCAAACACTGAATTGCCCGACTTGCTGCGGTATTGGTTGACATTGCAGTGCCGTAAAAAAGCTGGCAATGGCAATCGGGCTTAATTCAACGCCAATCACGTCATAACCCTGTTCCGCAAACCAGATCAAATCAAGACTAACACCACATAATGGCACAAACACTCGCGATCCAGGCGCTAGTTGTAAATTCGGCCAAAAACGCGTAAGTAACGGGTTGACGGTAAGTTGATTAAAATCAATACGCTGGTCACGCCAGCATTGTAGCCAAAGTACATTATCGCGATCAGTCATGACTTGGCTCCACTAATAGGGGGCTGGAATGTATGTGCCTGCGTGTCTCGATGCTGTCCGGCAGGTATAAAGAGTGTCTTTCCCTAGGGAATGGATTAGCAATCAGGAAAAGTCATCTGACAGCATAACACCCTAAAGCCTTTAATGAATACTTAATCTGGGTGCGCAAGCAGTCGGAATTTGGCTTAGATTCATGCTAGCGGCACAGGACCAAGATGACGGGCCCCTGGTTCTAGCAAAGTGAGTCTGCACGTTTACGGATATTTCTGTCTATAAGCTTGGCGTCGTTGGGCGCAATTTTGTAAATACTGTTGTCGGGTGTTCGAGTCTACTTGGGTCCATGCCAAAATTTCGGCAAGGGTGCGAAAACATCCCACGCAAACATCTTGCTCATTTAAGCAACATTGGCGGATGCAGGGGGAA
Organism: Methylococcaceae bacterium; assembly: GCA_005779525.1. Lineage (GTDB taxonomy): Bacteria > Pseudomonadota > Gammaproteobacteria > Methylococcales > Methylomonadaceae > SXIZ01. The sequence goes on along the minus strand of SXIZ01000258.1, from coordinate 302 downwards.
GTTGCTAAGGCGTCTGCGGCGTTATCCATTGAGAGTGACCCTATTTTGTAAGCGTTTTATTTCATCCCGGAGTTTAGCCGCTTCTTCGAATTCTAATTTTTTGGCATGTTGATTCATCGCGCTTTCAATCTTCTGAATTTTTTTGCTCAGTTGTTTAGGGGTGAGACTACGGTAATCGGTGACGGGTTCCGCCACTTTATGTCTACCCCGTTTAGATTCGTAGCCTGCACCGGGGATGCTTGCTTCTAAAATATCGGTAACCGATTTGAAGATACCTTTGGGTTGGATATTGTGCGCTAGAT
>SXIZ01000257.1 GCA_005779525.1 Methylococcaceae bacterium | reverse complement strand
GGTTGGTTAGTTGTCGATGCGGCATCCAATAAAAAAGCGGAAGATTTATTGAGTTTGTTACGTAAATGTCTAGGTTCGTTACCAGCGGTGCCACCTGTGACGGTGACCAAGCCCGTGACAATGATGACCCAATGGCTCACCGAAGATACGCTACCGCCAAGTGATATTGTGATCGAAGATGAGTGCGAATTACGTTCTCCTGATGAAACCGCCAGTATTATTCGTTGCAAGCGCCATGATCTGAACGCACCGGAGATCAGAAACCACTTTGATAGTGGCAAACAAGTTATCAAATTAGCGATCACCTGGAATGATCGGATCAGTTTAGTGTTAGATGAAAATTTAGGTATCAAACGTCTAAAATTTTTGGATGTGATCCAAGAGCAGGCGGCGGATACGACTGCAAATAATGCTGCTGAACAATTTGACGTGGACTTTGCAATTATGACTCTGGAACTGGCGGAGTTTTTCCCCAGACTTCTGGAATTGTTTGATGGCGAGTTAAGTACTTGAAGTATTATTGGCTAAAAGCACTCGTATTAGTGCTCATCTGTAAAGCGGTGTCAGCCAGCGAGGGGTTTATCCCAACCCCTCAGCATCTCAATGTGTATATCAAAAATCCTAGACAAGCAGCGTATTTACTCAAAAATACAATCGAGACACCGTTACTCACCCCTGGACAGCAGCGGGCTTACTTGCATTTTGCCGCGATGCATCTTGGGCTTGTGGATCTGCCTCCCCGTTTACTCGATTCGACACCTCGAACATTATCGTGGTTGCCAGTCCTCAGCCCCTCCAAGCTCGAGCAAGAGGCAAGTGCTAAATTCATTACTAGTTATTGGAAAAACAATGTCTTATACATTAGCATTCAACCCAATAATTTAGATTATGAAAGCTTGTTGCAATTAGCACTTTCGAGTCTAGAGCGTGCTAATAATGGACGCTTGCCTGTGATTAATGGACGCGAGCTGAAAGCGGTATTAGAGCAAAGAGATGGTCAGGCATTGGCTATCTATAAACGTGCATTGGTGCATTCAAAAGTATCGCCATAAAGGCTTGGTGTGCATAGGATGGCTGACGTGGAATTGTCTGCCTAATTCATGCAGAGTAAGCATCTTCAAGGATAGGGCTCTAAAAATGCTGGCTAAACTCCGCCATGTTGTTTGAGGATAAAGGTGCATTCTGCGACAAATTGCCGCGCGACATTTTGTCATATAGTAATAAGCTGAAATAACTATAGAATAATCTCAACTCATGTATGCGTACTCTTCACGGAGACTTGAGTTTATATCCTTCCTTATAATGCGACTAGTTATGCTATTCGCATTTTTTTTACGCCCAAGATTACCGTTTGGCCCCTCTTTGAAGTTAAGAAAGCTAGGCACAGCCTTTAAATTTAGTATTTAGTACAAACTATATTTCAATAAGTCCACTCATTGCCTATACTTGTAACATAACGGGCTGTTATGTTATCAAATGCATGATCTTATTTAATTTGGGGCTTTGTATGAAATTAAAAAAATTCAACTTAACTATATCTAGTTTAGTGTTTACCTTAGGCATGAGTCATGCTTATGCTGATTTTAGTAGTGATGCTGAGATTCTTTTGAATTGGGGTGAAAAAAACTACTCCCAGATCTTGACTACGCATGAAACCACTAAGGTATTGCCTCCTTGGTATTATCGCTATTATCCTGTGGCTAATGTTTATGTCGGCCTAAATAGCCAAGATAATGGCATTTATGTGCTAAATGGGGCGCCTGGGGCAGTTCCGGTTTTATTTGGTAATGTGCCCGACTTTCTCAAGCAAATCAATAGTACAAATTCGACCTATTGCGATCAAAACTTAGCGCCGGAAGGTTTTAGTTTTCAACAGGTTGGCAATGTTATTAAGGTGAGTACCAATGGTCAGTGTCCCAGGCTGACTGCTCGACCCGTCTGCACGCCATCGGCGAATGAGCCAGGGGTTTCGGTACTGAGTTCAACCGATATTAGAAATTTCACCCTCGATGGCATTTCCTTTACTAACCCTGCCATAGGTAGCTTAGTGCAACCTGCTATCCAAAAAGCAGGCAAAACAAATACTTGTATTATCAATGCACCTAAATCGCTGCTTACGCAAACTATAGATATGGATGTCTGCGTTGATGTGTCGGATAAACTGAGCGATTTTTCCAATTTGTCGTCGTTTTTTATCGCAAAGCCGCCAATCACCATGAAAATTCAAGGAGGGGTGGTTAATTTACCGACAGATGATTGTTTTAAAACCGATTCTACTTATATTATCAATGCCCTTACCAAAGAATCTTGGAATAATGTGAATGGGGTGTTTATTAAAAATTAAATGGACTCGTTTGGCGGAGCAAAAAAGTACTTCGCCGTCGAGTGCGAGATCCCGATTAGAAAAACGTCGCGATAGCGACTCAGCAGTATTCTTTCTATGCTGAAGAATCGACCTGCGTAACATCAGATAATAAGAGTAGCTCGCCCAACTTAGAATTAGAGGTGGGCGCGCTATACCTTTATCGGTAAAGCAGAAAGGTGTTGCTCCAATAGCATCAATAACTGCCGCGCTGACTTGATCTCCTGCACTGGAAGTGTCAGCGCAGCGGCGGTACTCAGGGTATGCCAACGCTGCAGCAGCTGTTTAAGTTGCAGTTTTTCGTTGACCGTACAGTGGATGTGCGCCGTCCAATAATTAAAATCCTGATCTGCAACGTCTGGAATTCCTGTGCGTGCTTGCTGCGTTAAATGCAGCAGTCGATCTATAGTCTGGAGTTGTGCCGTGATCCAGGTGCTGACTTGTTTGCTATTGATCTGACTGGTTCCTGCGTCTGCATTATCCGAAATCACTTTTAAGCAGACGATGAGTTCGCTAGAACTAAAGCGGCTAGCGGTCTCGAAAAATGCTGCCGCCTCCATGTCATAGAGCGTGTCTTCTGCATAGTGTTGCTGCACTTGGCTGACAGTTGTTAGGCTAAGACTGGGGCAAAACTTGTTGCTAAAGGGTAATTGCGGATAAAAATGTTTCTGAGTATCCTGGTCGGTGATTTTGTGCGCGGCATACATCTCACCCAGAGCGCTATGCTGATGACCAGCAATGCCAATGTTGATACACACCGGGAGTGGAGCTTTGGCATACAGCGCTAAGGTATAAGCGACTGCCGCCGCCATACTGGTTTTACCCACTCCGGTTACCACCAAGACCAACGCTTCACGTTGATAGATTTCAAAAATACTGTGCTCCGCCTGTTTTTTCAGGGCGTAATGGGCAATCAGCGGCTTTGCTTCACAGGCCAATGCCACGAAAATAAAAGTGGGTATATAGGTCGACATAGCGTTTTTTAGTTTACAGTTTTGGTTTAATTTTCGCTGTTTTAGCCCTGTAAAGCTAGTGTTAATGCTTCGCAGCTGTATTAGCTGATCTGGGTGATTGCATGCCAGCTTCCACGTTGGGTAAAAATTAATACATTTGGCATTAATTTGCTCAAGTAACTGCGGGACTTGCCGCTAAGCGATGAATAAGATCATCATGTTAATCTTGAGGGCAAACCTATGAAAATTGCCAATGCCAGTGTTGAATTAAACAGTCAGCGTCAAGCGCTTGCCAAAACTACGATTCACAGTCGTGAGGTTGCTAAAGTTGGAGTTCGAGTTGCCTCATTGCCCCAATTAGCTGTAAGGACTCAAAATCAGATCGTTGACCAGCTGTCAGTATCGCAGCAGGCGCAGTTAATGCATACAGCTCCTGCAGAATCTACTTATTTGGAGGATGCCGATAGCATGAGTAATAACGATCCAGATCTGTTTGTCATTAAGCGGATGGTCGAAAGTATTACTGGAGAAAGTATCCGCTTGTCCACTGACAGTATTAATCTTACGCATGCTTCGCAGTCGAAAGCTTCCGTGCCATCGGAAGTAAACCCTGTTCCGCAAATGGGGCATGCTACGGTCACAGAAACTCGCCAAATCTATACCGAAGCTGAAGCTACCACCGTGGCGGCGCAAGGACAGGTTACAACTGCAGCTGGGCAAACATTGGATTTTGTCGTTAATTTCACGATGCAGCGGGAATTTGTCCAGCAAACCGCCACAAAATTTAGCGCGGCCCCCGTTAAAAAAGTCGATCCTTTAGTACTGAATTTTGATGCCCAGCCCGTGCAGTTAAGCGCTGCTAAATATAGTTTTGATCTGAATGCCGATGGTGCCGCAGAACACGTGTCGTTTGTGCAAGGTAATAGTGGGTTTTTAGCCTTAGATCACAATGCGGATGGTCAAATTAATAATGGCAGTGAATTGTTTGGCGCTTTGACGGGACAAGGCTTTGCTGAGTTGGCCGCTTATGATAGCGATCATAATCATTGGATTGACGAAAATGATCCCGTTTATACCCAACTCAAGATTTGGACCAAAGATGCGGCGGGCCAAGATCACTTGAGTAGCTTAGCGGACAAAAATGTGGGGGCGAGTTATTTGGGTCAAGTCGCGAGCGAATTTTCGCTTAAAGATAAGCAAAATCAGCTGCTGGGGCAGGTGCGTGCCTCCGGTATTTATTTACAGGAAGATGGTTCCGCCCGCACAGTTCAGCAGGTGGATTTGGCGATTTAAACGCTAGCGAGTAGCACAGCGTTTTGACACGCTGGCTACCCGCTGATTTCAATCTATTGAGCAGAGGTTTTAGTGTTGGCGGGAACGGTGGTGCCCGTACCTTTACCGTCTTCAGCGCGTTGCAGGAATCTTTGTTTCAAGCGATTAAAAGCGCCGGAAAGCGTAGTATCCATCACAATTTCATTCCCGATAGATACCATAACTCGCGTTAATTCCGGGATACGAGTTTTGGTTGAAATCATATATAAGGGTTGCACATAGAGCACGGTATTGTTCATCGGTAAAACGACCATGCGCCCAAATTCCACGACCGAACCATGTTGGTCCCATAAGGTGATTTGCTCAGAGGAATCTGGGTCTTGTTCAATCAGAGCTTCAACTTGCGCCGGGCCGTTGACCTGAGTTTCTTTCGGGAATTTGTACAGGGTAATATTAGGTTGATAATCCGCATTACATTGCTGTTTATCTAAAACGCCCGCAACGCCGATGATGCTGAGGTTTTGCCGATTTACGGGCGTCATAGGATTAATCAATACAAATTCTTCTTGTTCATTGCAATTACCAAAATCCATGGTTTGGTAATACGGCAACACGGGTTTATTGCGGACGTTCGCAAATTCCCAGGTTTCAGCTTGTTCGTAAAACAAATCTGGCGTTTGTTGATGATATTTGGCAAACATTTTCATTTGCAAATAAAACAAATCTCTAGGATAGCGCAAGTGTTTGCGCAATGGCTCAGGGATTTCTGCTATAGGTTTGAATACCCCAGGATAGGCTTTGCTATAAGCTTCAATAATAGGATCATTATTGTCCGCAATATAATAGGTCACGTCACCATCATACGCATCGATGGTGATTTTAACGGAATTACGGATGTAATTAAATTGCTGTGGGCTATCCAGAAATTCCGCCTTAGAAGGTTTGGCCACTGGATAATAATTAGACAAGGTGTAGGCGTCTTGTACCCAATAAAATCTGTCTTCAGTGATCACCAGATAAGGGTCGCTGTCTAAATGCAGAAAGGGCGTTAAGTGTTGTACACGTTCAACAATATTGCGGCGAATTTGAATTCTGCTATCACTGGAAATATTGCTAGAGAAAAACAATTTCTCATCTTTAAAATGAAACGCGAGCAGTAATTTACGAAAGTAAGAAGAAATGGGGATACCACCTTTACCCTCATAATGCTGATCACCATCTAATTCAGAGGTGGATAAGGTTGGGATTTGTAATTTATTCGGGATAATCGAATAGGTGTAATCCTCTTGTCCATAATAGATATCTGGATGTTGCACTTTGAAACCAACATCGGAGTACATATTCAAGTCGCGCAAATACCACACAATGGGTTTACCCGCATCTTGCGCCGCTGGCGTGACTACGGCACCGTAGCCATGGGTATAGCGCATATGGGTGTTTTCCCAGTTTTGCGCTTCTTTGGGCAATTTGGACACGTTAATCTCACGTGCAGCTAAATTAACTTGTTTACTATGGCCGTGCAGCAGATAACGGTCTTCATCTACCGAGAAAAAATTATAGTACGGGCGAATACCTTGCAACTGCTGATACCCTTCAATTAAAAACTCTCGGTCCCAGACGGGAATGTTCTCGAAGTGTTTTTGGGTACTCCAGTTTTCAATATCCTGTGCCACATTCAATTGAATAGGCGCATCCACCACGTTAATTTTATTGAGATTGTAAGCCGCTAAGGTCGCTTTGATATTGTTTTGCATCTGTGGGCCTTCAACGCGCACAGGGTTAGGTTTGACAATGTACTTATCAATCAGGTCGGGGATAAAGCTAGAGGCCTTAATTCCTAAAATCAATAAAAAAGTGGTGCCTGCAACCAGCAGTGGTGTTTTGCCACGATGTTTGTCGGAGAATAAAGCCACACCACCCGTAACAATGACTGCAAGAAAGGCGAAAATACTTAACCAGATCAACGGTAAGTAGTAGCGTAATTCAATAAAACCTGGGCCATAAAATACTGGTTCATGACCGTCAAAGGAGAGTAAAGCATAGCGCTCGAGCATAAAGCCCAAGACCACAAACAGGGCGACAAAACCCAACAAGATTCCCAAATGAATCTTGGCGCCCATGGGGTAATCTTTGCCCTGATCAGGCACAAAAATATGTTCTAACCAATATAGACAGGCCACCATAAAAAACAAAATGACCGCGGTGATGAGTAATTCTTCTTGGATCAAAATTAATACGGGATATGACAGCATATAGAAGCTAACATCTTTACCGTATACCGGGTCGGTCACGCCGGATTCATTGCCAAAAATAAACAATAAAGCTGTTTCCCATTGGTCGTAAAACGGGATGGCGATCATGATCGCCAACGCCAAGGCCAGTGGCGAATAAAACTTGACGGAACCGTTCATAAACACTTCGGCAAAGCGCTGGAAGCGTCGACGTTTATCCATGTCTAATAGGACTTCATCGGGCGGATTTAAGCCCAAATAGCGCGAAGCAATCCAGAAATGGAAAAAGAAAATTCCAAAAAAGACTAAGGTCACGCCGCCAGATAAGAAAAAACGGTACAACAGCCGTAACCAAAAATAGCCCTCAAAATGCAGTGAATCAAACCACCACAAGTCCACAAAAAAATCTAGAAATACGAAATAGAAAGCAATGTAGGAGATGAGCGCAATAAACAGGGTTAAACCTATTAGTGCAGGTAACGATTTCCAGTTTTGCATGGGTTCCTCTTTAAAATCGTGAAGTCTCACTTTAAGGCTACAGCATCAAAGCTAAGAAGATAGCAAGGTTATTACACTATTCTACCATTTAACCATTCTGACGTTGTGTTTTAAACATTTTCAGGGGTGGGTAACGAGGGCTTAGTCAGGTGCTAGGCCTAAAAATGTCTAGTTCAGATTTTAAGAAAAACAGCAACATAATCGAGGCCTCGCATAACAGAATATAGGTTTGGAGGGCTAGAAAAATCAAATGTAGTTCTTGAGGCTAATGCTGCTGGAAAGCAAGATTTTTAATATGCGGTTGTTGCGCAGCTGCAGGAATGTGGTTTTGAGCGTATCGACAAAATAAAAACTTAGGTCTTGCCAAGTAGCAACAAAAAATCCAATCGAGCGAGCTGGCATAGTCTGGGTAAGCCAGCTGCTTACCCAGACTATGCCTAAGATGATTAGGGGCTAAAGTGATTAAGCCAAGCTCTTACTCGCGACCTCATACACATCTGTTGAGATCTCTGGGGTATTGATAATTCTTTCCAACTGTTGCCGCATTAACTGTTGGCGATTAGCATCATGTCTACGCCATTGGGTTAAGGCATTGAGCATGCGTGAGGCAACTTGCGGATTGATGGTATTTAGGGCGATGATTTGCTCAGCTAAAAATTGGTAACCTTGGCCATTTGCCGCATGGAAATGCAAGGGGTTGGCTTGACTAAACGCACCGATTAAGGAGCGTACGCGGTTAGGATTTTTTAAATCAAAGGCAGGGTGTTTAAGCAGTGCTTGTACCGTGGTGAAGGTTTGAGCATCGATACTCGAGGCCTGTAACGCAAACCATTTGTCAATTACCAACGCTTCATTTTGCCATTGCTGGAAGAAATGTTTTAAGCAATCTGCCTGCTCTGGATGCGGACTATTGATGATGGTCGTTAACGCGGTGATTTGGTCGGTCATGTTTTTGGCCGTAGCAAACTGTGCACTCGCGAGTTGCTGTGTTTCGAGCGTCGCTAATTTACTTAAATACGCAAGACAGGCATTTTTGATCCGGCGGCGACCAATCGCGGGAGCATCAAATTGTTCTGCTTCTTGTGGTTGATGGTATTTATGATACAGCGTAGTCAGTTGTGGAGCACATGCCGCAGCCAAGCTGGCCAATACGGTTTCGCGGGCGGTATGAATGCCCTCAACATCAATAACGGTCATTTGTTCAGCTAAATAAATTTCTGTCGGTAGGCCCAGTAATAATGCAAAGTAGGACAAATCCTCCCACTCTTGGCTCAGGACATGTTGGAACGCAGAAATTAAGATTGGACTGACAATCAGTTCGCGCTCAGCACGCCAATCAGCGACTAAGCCTAAGATTACTTGCGAGGCTAATTTTTGCCCAGCTTCCCAGCGGTTAAAGGTGTCGCTGTCATGGCGTAATAAGAATGCCAATTCTTCCAGTGATTGTGCAAACTCTAATTTTACCGGAGCAGAAAAGCCACGCAGAATCGAGACTATCGGTGCTTGTGCTAGGTTGATTAAGGTGAAACTTTGCTGGGCTTCGGTCAATTGCAGAATTATTTCTGCGGCAGGGTTGTTGCTACCTTGCAGTTGGCACGCTGCAGCAGTTCCATCGCTATTTAATAAACCTAACTTAACAGGAATATGCAACGGAAGTTTGACCGCTTGTCCCGGAGTGGCAGGACAATGTTGTGTCAGTGTGATGGTTAGGCTCTGTGTGTCAGCAGCGTAAAGTTGTTCCACTTTAATAATAGGGGTGCCCGCTTGCACATACCAACGCCGAAACTGGGTAAGATCAATGTTGTTTGCCGCTTCCATGGCATTTACAAAATCATCGCAGGTGACTGCTTGACCATCATGGCGTTCAAAATACAGGTCGCTACCTTTACGAAAGCCTGCATGACCGACCAATGTTTGAATCATACGCACCACTTCAGCGCCTTTTTCATAGACGGTCAGGGTGTAAAAATTATTAATTTCGATATAGGCATCTGGACGAATCGGATGCGCCATCGGGCCAGCATCCTCAGGGAATTGCCGACTGCGAAGATTATTGACGGCTTCAATACGTTTGACCGCCTTGGAGGTTTGGTCGCCTGAAAATTCTTGGTCTCGAAAGACGGTAAAGCCTTCTTTTAAGCTGAGCTGGAACCAATCGCGACAGGTGATACGGTTG
>SXIZ01000256.1 GCA_005779525.1 Methylococcaceae bacterium | reverse complement strand
GCCTGTGTGCCAATTAATTGAACAACAGGGATGGTTAGCACCCCAGGGGTTATGCTACGTTGAAATGCCTGCAAAAACCCAATTGTTGGACATGCCTAGCAATTGGCAACAAATTAAACATAAAGTCGCGGGTGATGTGGGCTATGCGCTCTATTGCCGGGCAGGCTAAACCTTAAGTTTTTTGGGATGGTGTAGCTTACACCCCAAGGCTACTCAGTGCCTTTTCGATGCGTCGATCAGGCACTAACCATAAACAGGCGACTAAAAAGTACACCAGCTGCGCTAACCACGAGGCGTAAAACGCTAGGCCAACCCCAAACACATACAGAATTAACGAAGCCTTTCCTTTGCAATCTTTACCCACGGCTTGTTTTAGCAACGATTCTGCTCCCTGAGTCGCAATAATCGTATGCTGCATAATGTAAAACGCCAACGCCGCCAGCAATAAAACGATGCCATACGCCGCCGACGGTATCAGCGCCAAATGATTTTCCCCCATCCAGGCGGTAGCAAAGGGGAACAAGGATAGCCAAAATAATAAATTAAGATTGGCCCACAAGATGCCACCTGTCACTTTATGGCAAGTATGCAAGAGATGGTGGTGATTATTCCAATAGATGCCTACATACATAAAACTTAAGGCATAACTTAAAAAAATTGGCAATAAGGGTTGCAGGGCCTGCAAATCATCGCCATGTGGGACTTTAAGTTCCAACACCATGATAGTGATAATAATTGCAATCACCCCATCGCTAAAAGCTTCTAATCTATTGCGCCCCATAATCTCTGCACCGCCCCATTATTTAAAAATAATCAAAGCCACTAAACCGTAGCTCGCCATTTTTGTTTACGCGCCAATTTTTTGGCCGCCTTTTCTGCGTGGATAAGCTCTAATTCTGCTAACTCCCGCTGCATATGCGCCGGAGTTTCTAAAGAAATACGTCCAAGGGCGCCAGAGCGCAACTCAGTCAACAAAATTTTGGCCACTTTATCCGTATCAATTTTACCTGCCGCACGTAAGCAGCCACGTTTACTGCCTAAAATACACATAAAGGCTTCGGCATCTTTGGGCACAGTCTCTAATTGAAACCGTGTTTGCAGTGCTGCGGGATAGGCCTCTAACAAATATTCTGCGGCAAAATAGGCAATTTGATCATGACTGATTGCGGTATCTTTAATCGCCCCAGTAACCGCCAAACGAAAGCCGCTGTTTTTATTTTCCACATTTGGCCACAACATCCCTGGAGTATCTAGCAGCGCGACACCATTGCCAATATCAATGCGCTGCTGATTTTTAGTGATCGCGGGCTCGTTCCCGGTTTTAGCAATTATTCTTCCCGCTAAAATATTGATCAGCGTCGATTTACCCACATTAGGAATCCCCATAATCAGCACTTGCACCACTTTGTCGGCAGCACCACGCTCCGGCGCTAAACTTTGGCACAAACCTACCAGCTGCTTAGTTCTTTCGGGTTCTTGGGTGGATATTGCCAGCGTCTTGACGTTTTGCTCACGCTCCAAATACTGTTGCCACTGCAGAGTAATGACGGGATCGGCCAAGTCACTTTTACTTAAGACCTTAATACAGGGCTTAGCGCCTCTTAAGTCAGCTAATAACGGATTATGACTGCTGAATGGAATGCGCGCATCTAACACCTCAATCACCAGATCGACGCGCGGTAAAATGTCTTTTATCTCTTTGCCAGCCTTGTGCATATGGCCGGGGTACCACTGAATATTCATGTAGCTATCATATTTGATTTAGTAATCAATATTATACCGTAAGCACCAACCTCAGTTTAGTTAAATACGTTGCGATAGTTCCTGCTGGCTAATGCAGGGTCTGAATTAATTAAATGTCACTCTGATTTAGCATAAAATAGTCCTGCGTGTAATTTACCCAGGAGCATACCCATGGTTTCAGTGATCTATATTGCCTTAGCCGGACTATTGATTGTCAAATTGTCACTTAACGTGATTGCTTTACGTCGCCAGCACCGAGTTAGCGTTGGCGACGGTGGACACGAGGCCTTAATGCTCGCCATTAGAACCCAAGCCAATGCCACAGAATATTTACCGATTGCGTTGTTATTGTTAGTCGGCTTAGAGCTGAATCATGCCCCTAAACTATTACTACATGGCTTAGGAATTTTATTGCTTGCGGGCCGTTGTCTGCATGCCTTTGGACTCTCAAAGAGTGTGATGAATTATCGAGTTCTAGGTATGCAAATCACACTTTTTTGGATCATTGGAGTAGCGGTATTAAACTTAGTTTTTTTACCGTTTGATGCATTGTTCGCTGCTGGCTAAACCTGTTACCCAGCAGCGCTTAAAGTTTTTGCTTAGCTAGCAAACTTCATTTTGGCGCACTAGGCGCAGGTGCAGGCACGGCAGCTGCCGGAACTGGCACGGGAACGGGAACAGGTGCGGATGGGGTTTCGCTGCTTGCAGCGACCGGGGTTTCAGCATTTTTACGCTTCATGCCTTCACCATACAACGTAAATGACACCATAATCATCACAGCGGTAATGGTCAGTACTATCATACGGTCAGGTTTTTTCATGAAAAACAAGGCCCAATCCGGTCTATACATGCCTAGCAAAAAGAACAGCCCGGTATAAATAATCAAATGAAAAGAAGTAGTAATCATGAATCTTTGCCGTGTAAATTAAAAATACATTATGATACGGATTGCTGCGTTGGCAAATCAGTACATCGTTGACCTGACGCTAAACCCTGTATGTATGAGTTGGCCAAAATGATCTGTATCGCTGTTGTTGTTTTAATCAAATTCATTTTGCCAAGCTATTAGTCAATACCAGGTGTAATTCAGTTCCACAAGACAACGAATATACTGTTGAACGCTTCCATAAATATACCACGCTGCTCACTTACAGCTAAAATTTATTGTGGCGGATATCAAGAGCTTCAGTGCAAACTTGACTATGTGTAAGCATTGCAAGCATTAATTACACTCGCCTAGCACTTTAGCCAATAAAAATACAGGCGAGTTTATTCAAATATAAATGGACCAGAGAGTCTGCGGAATTGTCGTTCGCCTTTAAGCTAACGTGAGCAACGGTTTGAGTGTTAATTTGAGAAATTATTATTGTAATTTGCTTTTATAGATCATTTAAAACATGGGCGGGAGCAATGTATTTCCATGTTTTTGCAAAAGATGTCGAACATAAGCACAATTTCAAATTGCTT
>SXIZ01000003.1 GCA_005779525.1 Methylococcaceae bacterium | reverse complement strand
TGGAAATACCGTAAGTAGAGTTTTTAAATTCATTAGTTTAGCTCTGTTCTGGGATTTTGCCGCTCAGATAATAGGCAAAGGCAATGACTTCAGCGACGGCAACATAGAGTTCGCGAGGAATTTCATCGCCTAAAGGAATTTCTGCCAAGATGCGGGCAAGTTCAGGTTCGGTTTGTAACGGAATACCGTGTTGTTCGGCGAGGGCTAAAATTTGTTCCGCGGTCACCCCGGAGCCCTTAGCGGTGACTTTAGGCGCATTTTTGCCATCGTATTTTAAGGCGACGGCAATGTCGGTGGTGAAATAGGTATTGCCCGTCGCCATAGTGTTAAGGCAAAGTCACCAACTGCGGGGCTTGCCAGTCCGCGGCTTTATGTTCTACGATCACCGTGGTGTAGATACCGCCACGCACGTTAAAATTTGCGCGCAAACGCATAAACTTAGGTTGGGTCACGGTGACGATGTGATTCAAGATTTCATTAGTAACAGCTTCATGAAAAGCACCGCGTTCACGAAAAGTCCACATATAGAGTTTCAAGGCTTTCAATTCCACACATTTTGCAGCGGGGATATATTCCAATTGCAAAGTCGCAAAATCCGGTTGTCCGGTTTTCGGGCACAGACAGGTAAATTCTGGAATATCAATACGGATAGTGTAATCGCGCTCGGGTTGCGGGTTATCGAAAGTTTCTAATTGATCGCTGGCTTGTGTACTCATACCTGGTAAATGTTCCATAAATAAAAATGTCGTCGACCCGCAGCATATCATGAAATAATAGGCGGGTTTGTCTAATTATTGTCGGGGTATTCTACCAGTTATGCAGCTGGAAAAAATCAAACTTTCAGGTTTTAAGTCATTTGTGGATCAGACGGTCATTCCAATCAGCGGCAATTTAACTGCGATTGTAGGCCCTAACGGCTGTGGCAAATCCAATATTATTGATGCTATCCGCTGGGTCATGGGAGAAAGTTCTGCCAAGCATTTGCGTGGCGGTAGTATGGCCGACGTTATTTTTAACGGTTCCTCTGGGCGCAAACCTGTCAGCATGGCAACGGTTGAGTTAGTTTTTGACAATACCAAAAACAAAATGGGCGGCGCGTATGCGCAATACGATTCCATCTCTATCAAACGGCAGGTCAGCCGTGATGGGCAATCGTTATATCAGCTCAATGGTGCTCGGTGTCGACGTAAAGATGTCACCGATTTATTTTTAGGCACTGGATTAGGCGCACGCAGTTACGCGATTATCGAACAAGGGACGATTTCGCGTATGGTCGAGTCCAAACCCGAAGAATTGCGGGTGCATATCGAAGAAGCCGCAGGTATTTCCAAATATAAAGAACGTCGCGAAGAAACCGAACAGCGGATGCGCAATACCCGCGAGAATTTAGAACGCTTAATTGACGTGCGCGATGAGGTGGAAAAACAGCTGAATCATCTGCAAAAGCAGGCGGCGAAAGCTGAACAATATACGCAATTAAAACAACAAGAACGGCGCTTCAAGCTGGAACTCTTAGCGATGCGTTGGCAAAGTTATCAAGCGACCGCACAAGCTTTGCATACTAAACTACATGCCGTGGCCGCCGACCATAATCGCTTATTTGTGGAAGTGCGCGAATTAGATGCGCAAATTACCACGGAACGCTCTGAGCATAAGCAATTACAACACCAGTTAGAACAGAGTCAAGGGGCGTTTTATCAAGTTTCAGCCGAAGCAGGGCAGTTAGAACAAGCTATTCGGCACAATGAAAAAGACCATGAACAAACCTTAATCGAAATTAAGCGTTTGCAACAACAAGTTGATGAAGCACGAAGCGCGTTGGAAGATGATGAATATGCTTTACAAGATATTCAAGAGAATATCATCACGGTGGCCGATGCATTGACTACGGCACAAGCCTCGGAAAAACAGTGTCTTGAGCATCTACACAACCTGCAACTGCAACAAGCCGAATGGCAAAGCCAATGGGAGCAATTTCGTTCCGAAACCGCCAAACATAGTGGGCAAGTCGAAGTTCAACGGGTCAAAATGACCCAGTTTGAACAACAAACGCGACAATTACACAGTCGACTCGAACGTTTGCGCACTGAACATGCAGAGCTCAGTTCCAGTAGCTTACCCGAAGAACAAGAAGTTCTCAGCGAACGTATAGAAATACTCACCGAACAACTGGCAGAGCAGCATGAAGAATTGCAAAGCTTAAGTGAGAGCTTACAATCCAATAGCTCGGAGTTAAAACTGTTACTCAGTGAACAGCAAGCACGCCAAGCTGAATGGCATGCGCTCTCCGGGCAAATTAGTTCCTTAGAATTACTGCAGCAACATGCGATGGGTAAAGATAACCAAAAATTGCAAGCTTGGTTGCAGACGCTAGGTTTAGACCAACAGCAACGCTTAGCGGAATTCGTGGAAGTGGAAGCGGGCTGGGAAGTCGCGCTAGAAACGGTTTTAGGTTTATTTCTGGAGGCGGTGTGTACCGAAAATGCTGAAGCCGCCGTAGCGAACTTAGACGCGTTGAGCGGGCAATCGTTAACCGTCTTTGAAACTCAACCGCTGATTGGTACAGCCGCGTCCTCGCAGCAAGCTTTAACGCCTTTGGCAGAGAAAGTTAAAGCCCCGTGGCCACTGCATAACTTATTACATGGCATTTATTGCGCAGAGGATTTATCCAGTGCCCAACAGCAGCGTAGCAATTTAGCCGCCCACGAATCCATCATTACCCCAGATGGTGTTTGGTTAGGTGCGAATTGGGTACAAGTGATCCGAGCGCAAGACGCTAAACAAGGGGTTTTGCAACGTGAGCAGCAGTTACGGCAACTTAAATTGCAGGCACAATCCTTACAGGAGACCCTCGAAGACATAACTGCGCGCAGTAAACAACTTGAAGCTGAACTGCATGCGCAACAGCAGCAGCGCGATCAACTGCAGCAGCACGAAAAACAAAGCACTAAAGAATTAGCGACGCAGCAATCGCATCTCAATGTGTGTAATGCCCAATTACAACAGCAGGAACGTCGTTTAGAGCAGTTGGATGCCGAAATCGAAGATGCCTTGGCTCAAAGTACCGAGTATGCCGAGGAAATGGCCAATGCCGAGACCTTACATGGCGATGCGAGTAGTGCACTGGCCGCATTGAATGCCGAACAACAGCGACTCGAAGCGCTGCAACACAGCTTAAAACAGCAATTACATACTGCGGAAAGCGCACTGAATAACGCACGGCAAGAGGTCCACAAACAGCAAGCCCAAGGGGATTCTTTACGGGCAGCAGAAAATTTAACCATTAAACAGATTGAGCGGTTAAAATTAACGCAACAACAAGCGGCAGAGCGCAGTGCAGATTTAGATAAAAAATTGCAGGATCTCCTGTCGCCCTTGGATGACGAACGTTTAGCCTTAGAAGAGGCTCGAACGCAGAAACAGCAGTTAGAACACGTATTACGTGAGCATAGAAGTACTTTGCAGGCCAGCGAGCAGAAGGTGAATCAGCTAGCGGAAGAGTTGCTCAGAGCGCAGCAAAATTTAGAAGCGCATAAACAACAATTAGATAAAATTCGCTTTGAGCAACAAGAGTGTGATGTGCGGCAGCAAACAGTCACTGAGCAATTGCAAGAATTAGAAGCTGATCCGCAACAGGTGTTACAGGATTTGGATGCGCAAGCGGAAGAAGCGGTTTGGAAAGTTAAATTAGAAAAACTGACCACCCAAATTACCAATTTAGGCTCGATTAACTTGACTGCCATCGAGGAATATAAAGCACAATCAGAACGCATGAAGTTTCTAACCGAGCAGCATGACGATTTAACGCATGCTTTAGAAACGCTGCAGCAAGCGATCAGTAAAATTGATAAAGAAAGTCGGCAGCGCTTTAAGGAAACTTTCGATAAAATAAATACTGGGCTACAACAAAAATTTCCCAAATTATTTGGGGGTGGGCAGGCGTATTTACAATTGACCCAAGATGATCTCCTGGAAGCTGGTGTCAATATCATCGCTCAGCCGCCCGGAAAACGGAACAGCTCCATTCATTTGTTGTCGGGAGGGGAGAAAGCGTTGACCGCAGTGGCTTTAGTATTTGCCATATTTGAATTAAACCCAGCACCTTTCTGTTTGCTGGACGAAGTAGATGCACCATTAGACGATGCCAATGTCGGTCGTTTTTCGCAAATGGTGGCCGAAATGTCGGAAACGGTACAGTTTCTGTATATTTCGCATAATAAAGCCACAATGGAAATAGCAAAACAGTTGGCAGGTGTTACCATGAAAGAGCCGGGCGTGTCTCGGATGGTAGCGGTGGATATTGAAGAAGCAGTGAGTTTGGCAGAAAAATAATGGATAAAGATATAGTGAGAATCATAATTATTGCGATAGGCTTGTTGATTATTGTCGGCATGTTGGCTTGGGGTTATTGGCGCAATCAAAAGGTCAGTAACGATATGAGTATCTTCGATGAAGATGGCAATGAACATCCGCGTAGTGCTGAATTTCAGTCTGAATTTGACGATTTTGACGAGACAGAGCCCTTACCTCCCGCCAATCCTGCACCCGAACGTTATCAGTTCGACACGAGTTCAGCGCCTGTTGAAACGCAATCGCGATTTCACCCCATCGAAAATGCGATGTTTCCGTCAGCGGATAACAATGTGGCAGCACAAAAACCTGCGAAGGTTGACCCCCCTAAACCCAAAGCCCCACCCGTCAATAGTGCCTCCAAACAACACCTGCCTATGGTCTTGCAATTTAGTATCGTGGCGGCTAATGAAGAGGGCTTTAATGGCTTAGATCTTCTGGAAGTATTTCAAATGGTGGGATTGGAATACGGCAGCGTCAAGATTTTTGAACGATTAGACTTTAATCGCATGGTCGATTTTGGGGTTGCCAGTATGATAAATCCAGGGACTTTTCCCATCGATGATATGGCTAATTTTTACACTCCCGGAATTACCTTTTTTATGCAGCCACGCGAACTTCCAGATCCGGTGTTAGTGTTTGATGATTTATTGCGTACCATTAATCTGATTGCGAAAGAATTAAATGGGATTAAATGGGATGCTGAGCGTAAACCGTTAAACGAATACACGGTTAAAACGTTGCGCCAAAGTTTACAATTGCAATAGCCATTTTTTCTGTTGGCAGCGGGCCTAACCCGCTGCCTGTTTCTGCTTTAAAGATCAACGCTGCAGCTTTTCCACACCACGTTTCAAACTAACTTTAGAATCTGCTCTCTGCGTTTCTCTACCCATGACTTATCCCGATGCTTAAGAAAATGCTCACCCCAACGCAACAAGAATTATTGATGCACAGTGAATTCCATGGCCTGCTGGCTCAGGCTGAACTGGAAGAATTCATAAGCTTAAGCAGTGCCAAAGCGCTTTCGGATGCGCAACTCTTGAGCGTGTTGCAGATTGCGAATTTTCTGTATCGCCAAGGGGAGGCCGTATTAAGCGATCAGCAGTACGATCACATCTTCTTAGCGGAATTAAAACACCGTTATCCTGAGCATGAGTATTTGCAGAGCATTGAAGTCGAACCTGCGTTGGGCGCAAAAACCGTCATCTTGCCACAACAAATGCTGTCCACCGAAAAAGCCTATACGCTAGAGCAGATTGAGCGCTGGCTGCAACGGGTGCTCAAAGCTGCGGAAGGTGAAAAATTGGACACTAGCCGCTTGCAATTCAAAATGACCCCCAAACTCGATGGCTTTGCGGCGTTTGATGATGGTCAAGGCTTATATACGCGTGGTGATGGGCGCAAAGGCACCGATATTACCCGGGTTTTTGAGCGTGGCTTGCAGGTCGCCGGGAATGGTGAACGCGGGCAGGGCGCAGGCGAAATTGTCATTCATCAGGAGTATTTTGCAACCCATCTTGCGGACAGCTTCGAGAATGCACGTAATTTTCAGGCCAGCATCATCAAAGAAAAAGAACTTGAAGAACATGCCCTAGCCGCCATCGCCGAAGGGGCTGCGGTATTTTATCCCTTTGCACAATTACCTGCTTGGCAAGGAGATGCCGCCACATTGCTGGCTGACTTTGAACGGATTTTTACTGAAATTCTCAATGCGGTGCCCTATGATGTTGATGGCGTGGTGATTGAAGTGTTATCACCGGAAGTGAAACACGCCATGGGGGCCACTCGCCACCATCATCGCTGGCAAATAGCCTATAAACAGAACAACTCCAGTGCTGAAGTGCTGGTCATTAGTGTGATGGCACAAACTTCGCGCTCAGGTCGAGTGAATCCGGTGGTGGAACTGCAACCCACGCGCTTAAGTGGCGCATTGATTTCCAGAGCGACTGCGCATCACTATGGCATGGTACGTGAATTAGGCATTGGTCCTGGAACCTTGATCGAACTGACGCGCTCCGGTCTAGTGATTCCCAAGATCGAGCGAGTCATTAGCCCACAAACGCCTCAAATTCCAGACACTTGTCCAAGTTGTGCCAGTGCCTTAGTGTGGGACAGCGATTATTTATATTGCCTAAACTCCGCGCATTGTCCGGCACAAATCGAAACCAGCTTGGAACATTTTTTTCGCACGCTAGGTAATATTGATGGGTTTGGGGAAAAAACCATTGTTAAATTGCATGCGGCAGGTGTGGATTCCATTTATGCCATCTACCAATTACAGTTCAGCGATTTACAAGGAATGGGCTTTGGCGATAAAACAGCGCAAAATTTATTGGACCAATTGCAGCGTAGTCGTAGCGAACAAATTGAAGATTGGCGATTTTTAGGCGCGTTTGGCATACATCGCATGGGTTTAGGAAATTGTGAACGTTTGTTGCAACATCATCGCTTGCTGGACATCTTTAGTTTACAGCTTGCTGATATTATCGCCATCGAAGGGTTTGCAGAAAAAACAGCTGCCGCCATGCTCGAAAGTTTACAAAAACTACAGGCGGATTTTATGCAAATTTATCAGCTGGGTTTTAATCTGCAGATCACCCCCTTATTGGCCGAGGTGAATTCCGCCGCAGGTCCCTTAATCGGCAAACAGCTGGTATTCACGGGAACCATGCAACAAGGCTCGCGCGATGCAATGCAAAAACAAGCCAAGGCATTGGGCGCTAAAGTCGGGTCGACAGTCACGCAAAATACCGATTTTTTGGTGATAGGTGACAAGGTCGGAGCCACCAAAATTAATGCGGCGCGGGAAAAAGGCGTACAGATTTTAACTGAAGCCGAATATTTCGCACTCTTGGATCACCCTGCGGAGTCTTAAGTACCCAGCTGACATTACGCAGTAACTTGTTTTAATCCCGTTTACCGCGTCGAGCACCGCAGTATTTATCGGGAATAGCCCGAAGGGGTGCGGCATGGATGCCGCACGGTGGCAAAGGGGCAGGACGCCCCTTTTGCCTCCCCCCGATAAATACGAGGAGCGCAAGACATCAGCGGTAACCGGGCCGCCTTTTCTTTGAGTACTTTCTTTTGGCGGAGCAAAAGAAAGTACTTCGCCGTCGGGTGCGAGAACCCGATTAGAAAAACGTCGCGATAGCGAC
>SXIZ01000002.1 GCA_005779525.1 Methylococcaceae bacterium | reverse complement strand
TTGCATACCCGCAATCCATATGACAGCCCGGGCAATATTTTCGGAAAATTGCGGATCGTTAGTTTGCGCTAACGCATAAGCTACCACTGCCGTATCATCGACATCAGGATAAAAACTATTGCCAAATTGAAAGGCCCAACCGCCGCCAGATAGTTTCGGGCGCTGAACTTGCCAGTCGCCGGGTTCATCGCGTAATTGCTTACTGATTAACCACTGCAAAGCCGCGCTCACTGCTGTTTGGCTTGGAGAATTCGCTAGGTTTTGATTGACTGCTTGTAAGGTGAGTACTGCCAACCCGGTATCCCAAACGGGCGAAACACACGGCTGACAATAGGCCACATCATTTTGAATGACCAGTAAGCGATCAATCGCCACGCGTGCAATCCGCCGTTGTTCATTCTCTGCCGGAATCCCTAAAAAATCCATGGCTTCATAGGCGTTGACCATCGCGGTAAAGATCGCGCCTAAGCCATCATAACGATTGAGTCTAGTCATAAACCAATCACGCGCTTTCGTCGTAGCGAGTCGGCGAAGATAGCCTGGGATTAAGGGCTCGAATAGCCGCGCCAGACGCTCAAAACTTAAGATCATTTTCCCCAACGGAGTTTTAACATGCGCGAAATAATTTTTTTCCTGCGCTGCAGGAATGATAAAGAGTTCGGCAACGCCTATGCCACTGGGATTGCGTGCTTTTACCCGATAAGTACATAGAATAAATAACGGCACCATCACCGTCCGTGCCCAATAGGACACTTTGCTTAAATGAAACGGAAACCAAGTCGGCAGCAACATAATTTCTACCGGCATAAACGGTACTGCACGCCAAGGCAGTTGTTCAAACATGGCTAAGGTAATGCGCGTAAATACATTGGCTTGCGCCGCGCCCCCGTGCGCTAATATCCAGGTACGTGCTTTGTGCATATGCGCCGCGTTACTGGCATAACCCGCTAATTTCATAGCGTAATAGGCTTTAATCGTGCAACTTAGATCCCCTACCCCATCTTTGTATAAGGGATAGCTGCCATCTGCGCTTTGGTGCAGGCGAATATAATTGGCGAGTTTGCTTTGTAATTCTGGTGCAATTTCATCCATAAAATGCAACATCAAAATATATTCTGCGGGAATTGTACAATCAGCTTCCAGTTCAAACACCCAATAGCCTTCGGGATGTTGCTGACTGAGTAATTGCGACGTCGCGAGGCTAATCGCCTCAGCAAGTGTCTGCGTGAGCAAAGAATCAGGACGCACGGCTGGCACATCGCCAGCAGGAATATTAGCTTCGCTTAGCATTACCTGTTACCTATCCTACTAATGATTTTCACCCTGTCCTTGAACACGATGTCGATTATTACGTTGTCTAAAGAGCACCTGTGGGTGATGATCCCCGCCAATTTTGTCTCGCCCATAAAATCCTGACTACCTAATATTGACGGCTATACCTACATCTGCCGCTTGCACCGGATGATCGCTGCCATAAGCAATAATCAGCATAACTAGCACCAGGAACACATGATTTTTCAATTAGTTTTTGTGAGTCTCACTGCTAGCTTAGCTTTATGACAGACTAAGACATTTCATTTAAAACGTCAGTGCGCTTACGAACATTGAAAGCGCACACGAGCGATAAATATTCTTTTGTATCTAGTAACCTTGATGACTGTTATGCTGAATACTTATTCTTATCTAACGGCATTCCGACGGGCTAACTTGCTTACTGTTGTGTTCGGTAGCGAACTATGTCAGTATCAATATCCATAAATAATTACAGGAAATGAGCTCCTGTTTAGCTTAGCTAGCAAATTAATGTTCCTTCCATCACTCGAGGTTTTATGACCAATCGACAGAACCATCTACTCAATGCACTCCCCGATAAAGAATACGAGCGCATCCTGCCACATTTAGAATTAGTTCCCATGCCCTTAGGGATGGTAATTTACGAATCTGGCGGAGATTTACGCTATGTGTACTTTCCCTGCGATTGCATTATTTCTTTACTGTATGTTATGGAAAACGGTGCATCGGCTGAAATCGCAGTCGTAGGCAATGAGGGTATCGTGGGTATCGCTCTATTTATGGGCGGCGGCAGTATGCCCAATCGCGCCGTGGTACAAAGCGCAGGTCAAGCCTATAGAATCCGCAAAATCTTGATCCAGAAGGAATTTGAGCTATATGGCGCGCTACTGCATCTTTTACTGCGCTATAC
Organism: Methylococcaceae bacterium; assembly: GCA_005779525.1. Classification (GTDB taxonomy): domain Bacteria; phylum Pseudomonadota; class Gammaproteobacteria; order Methylococcales; family Methylomonadaceae; genus SXIZ01. The sequence continues at coordinate 7,514 of SXIZ01000002.1, read as the reverse complement.
CCAGGCCTTGATTACCCAAATGGCGCAAACGGCAGTTTGCAATCGTCATCATAGCGTTGATCAACAACTCTGCCGCTGGTTATTACTCAGCTTAGATCGCCTGTCCAGCAATGAATTGACCATGACGCAAGAATTAATTGCCAATATGTTGGGGGTACGTCGCGAAGGCGTCACCGAAGCCGCTGGCAAACTTCAGCATGCAGGTTTGATTGCCTACAGCCGCGGCCGCATTACCGTAATTGATCGCCCTGGACTGGAAAATCGGGTGTGTGAATGCTATCAAGTGGTCAAAGCAGAATTTGATCGCCTATTGCCGTGCAGCCTGGAACTAAAAAAAATCTTGGAAGCCAAACTCAAAGCTAAACCCGACGATGATGCGCCGCATGATCGCAGAATCGGTGACCAACGCAAAAACAGTGATCGACGGATGGAAGCAATAAATAAATAATGCTTCTAACTATTCCTGGTGAGGTTAATTATCCTTCGTGAATTAACTGACCAAGAATAGCCAAGTCAAACTCCAGTTATGCTAGCTTGACCACATTCGTTATCGCAATCCGCAATAAGGCTTGCTGACTGATACTCTCCCAGCGCAAACATTCCAACGACACGGCCAAAATCTTTTGGTTAGCCAGAAGTAAATTAAATCCTAGGTTTCGTCGACTACCTTTAGCTGCCGCCATTAACTCAGTAAAGATGAAATGCCATTGATCTTGTTGCTCAGCCACAATCAATTTTGCAAACTGAAAACTCAATAACGCCGTTCGATCCAAGCCAAATAAGGCGGCGCCCGTTAAATTAATTTCGGTGATCTTGCTGTCGCTATTAATCGATAAAAAACCTACAGGCGCATGTTCATACAAATCTATATATCGATCGCGCATTTCCGCAATGACTGCATAGGAGGATCGGAGTTCTTCATTTTGCAGTTCCAATTCGATCTTATGCACTAATAATTCATGTAATAATTTCTCGGGTGTCCCCAGTTGTGCTTCATCGGAATGAAACAAGGCCACCATCGCCTCCGCCTGTGCACGTAAAGCCTTACGTCTTTCGATACCATCCCAAATCAGATCGGTTTTTTGCCCCATTTTTAACTCCCAAAATTGAATCACGAGAAATATACCCATTTGTCGGTATCAAGCAGATGGGGCGGTAAACCCGGATCACTGGAAGATATTCAAAAAAGTAATGTTGTTTTAGCTGTTTTGCTTGAACCCACAGGATTCTACGCTGTATTAAGTTGCTACGAAGAATATTCTTTATGCTTCAGAGCGCTTTATTGGTTTGCGGCACAGAAAAGAATAATTTAGGGATATTTTTAGCCGCTGATTCACCCGCAGAAAAGCCACACGAGCATTAAAGACAAGATACTTAGTTAAAAGCATACTAACGAAAATTAATTCGCATTAAAATTGATTAAAGTCTTAGAGAGCGTATACTTCGAATTACCTCATAAAAGCATCAGCTTGGCGGGCAGAAAGTCTCTACGTGTGCTGCAATACCGACACGCCACTTTTTTCTACTTATTATTTCACCAAGCGCATATTTGCTTACATCCCTCTCCGCTCATTCTATGCAGCTGCTAGGTCTAAGTATTCGCATTAGCATTACACCATCCAGGAGGGTATTCGTGCCCAAGAACAACAAAAAACCGATAGCCAATATTCTGTTAGCTTGTTTATCCACCGAGATGCACCAAGAGTTATTATTGCACAGTGAACGGGTAACACTCATGGCCAACCAAGTTCTCTATCGAGCAGGAGAAGTCATCACTGATGTCTATTTCCCCATCAACTGCATTATTTCACTGGTATCCCCTATCGATGAACATGCAGGACTGGAAGTCGGCTTGGTAGGAAATGAAGGTATGCTGGGAGTCACATTACTGTTAGAGAGCAATATTGCGCCGTTTGATGCCTTAGTTCAAGCTAAAGGCTATGCCCTACGCATCGACTCTGCTATGTTTTTAGAAACACTAGCCCAAAACAGCGACTTATTGCATCAGTTAAAACTGTATTTGTATGTTGTGATTCGGCAATTAGGTCAAACCGCCGCGTGTACCCGCTTTCATGTGGTCGAGGAGCGCCTGGCACGCTGGCTACTTATGACTCAAGACCGAGCGCATGCAGATAACTTCCATATGACCCAAGTCTTTCTAGCCTATGTTTTAGGTGTTAGACGCGTCGGAATCACCAAAGCGGCTAATTCTCTGCAACAACAACAATTGATTCGTTATCACCGTGGTGATATCTCAATTATTAACCGCCCGGGCCTAGAAGCGGCTTCTTGTGGTTGCTATCAAGCAGATAATGAAATTTATAAGCGCATCATACCCATTGCTTGACCCCGCTTCTCCCTAATCCAGAACAACATCAAAAAGTTTTAGATCAGGGTACGTTAACGTACAGAGCAATTAAATAATTCAGACTAGTATCACCTCCAAAGGAATAACAAATACTCTGCACACCACTTTACAGATCTTGTATTACACCATTGGATGGCTAAATTCTCTCGATCCTGCAGAGTCTCCCAGTACGTTCCTGCGCAGCTAACACTGCGCTTTTTTAACTTCACCTGAGTGATCTCATGCCTGAAAATAACAACTCATTAGTGGGACTGTTTAACAGCCACCAAGATGCCGAAGCCGCTATCAAAGAACTGCAACACGCTGGCTACAATATGAAACAATTATCGGTCGTGGGTAAAGACTACCAAACCGAAGAAAACGTGGTGGGCTATTACAATACGGGCGACCGTATCGCGACCTGGGGTAAATTTGGGCTCTTTTGGGGCTCGCTCTGGGGATTTTTATTTGGTTCCGCGTTTTTCATCATTCCAGGCTTAGGCGCAGTCATGGTCGGCGGACCACTGGTCAGCTGGATTATTGGCGTCCTCGAAGCTGCGATAGTCACAGGTGGCCTAACCGCAATCGGCGGTGCGCTAGCAAGTATTGGGATTCCTGAAGACAGTGTTATCCGCTACGAAACTGCTTTAAAAGCCCATAAGTTCATCCTGATTGTACACGGCACGGCAACAGAAGTAGAAAAAGCCAGAAGTATTCTGCTGCACAACCAAGCCGAAGAAGCGAATGTGCATCATGTATTGACTGAACTTAAGCCGCCATTACTCTCTAGCGCTAAGCCTGATTAAACAGTTCAGTCAGTTTCAGCATTAGCCAAAATCCAGAACGACGACGCGTATCAATGCTTTGATACGCGTGCTGCGTAATTTCTTAAGCAGCCCTACCCTTTACCACATCAAGCAGCGCAGTGAGTAGGTTGGATTGCACAGCCTGAAACATCAAATTCCGCAGTCCCGAACTGTTGAGCTGCTCAGCCGCATGGGGCTATCACACTAGAGGTACAACGCATGCGTCCAGATTATCTTATTTTAGGCAGTGGCTTGGCAGGCTTGTCCTTTGCCGCACTGATGGCCCAAGCGGGTAAAAAAGTGCTGGTCCTAGAAGCACATGAATTTCCAGGCGGTTATGGACATACCTTTGCCGAAGGGGGACGTTATAAGTTCAATGCGCAACTGCATTATGTCTGGAATTGCGGGCCGGGCCGTAATGTGTACAACTTTTTAAAAAAACTGAATTTGCACGAAACCGTCACCTTTGAACAGTATGACCCCAATGGTTTCGATCATATGCGTATGCCAGGCATGGCCTTGGATATTCCCAGTGACTTGCAATTATTACTCAAGCGCTTGCAGGCCTTGTTTCCCGAACATAGCCACGCCTTGCAAAAATTTTTGCTCACCGTCGAACACACGGCTAATGAAATCGATCAATTACCCAATTCAGTCAGTGCGTGGTCGTTATTATTAAATTGGCGCGATAATATGCAGGTTTTACGCTACCGCAACGCCACGCTGCAAAATGTCTTCGACGATTATCAACTCCCTTTACCCGCCCAAACCCTACTGGCCTTGCAATGGCCAGATTTCATGTTACCCCCGAGAGACCTCTCCTTTCTCGCCTGGTGCGTTTTATTTATTGGCTATTGCCGGGGCGCGTACTACCCAAGCAAACATTTTGAATTTGTGATCAATAACTTGGTCAGCAACATTCAACAACAGGGTGGAGAAATTATTTTTAAACGTAAAGTGACCCAATTTATTCGCGACGGCAAAACCATTTTAGGCGTCGTCGCTGAAGATTTAGACGCTCCGGGACAGCTTACCGAGTATCTGGGTGACACGGTGATTTGTAATATCGACCCCAAACGAGCCGCAGACATGATTGGCTTTGAGCATTTTTCCAGAACCGTGCAAAAAAAATTGCTGTATGCCTATTCGCCATCTAATTTTATGGCGTATTGCGTGGTCAAAGACCTAGATTTGCGGCAATTTGGCTTCGGCGCATGGAATGTATTCCATACACAACACACAGATTTAAATATGGCTTTTGATGCCATGTATCGCTTGGGAGATTATTCCCAGCCCAGTTTTGTGATCACCACTCCGACACTGTTGACCACGGATCATAGCGATTGTCCCGAGGATTGTCAGATTGTAGAACTCTTAACCGTCGCCAATTATCAACGCTTTCATGATCTTAAAATTAGCGATGCCAAGGCCTATGGCGCGAAAAAACATGAAGTGTTTGAAGCGATGCTAGATGTGATCGAAGCGCAATATGTCCCGGATTTTCGACAGCATATAGTGTTTAAAATGATCGGCAGCCCTACCACCAATGAACATTTTTGTGGCAGTCCAGGTGGTAATTCCTATGGTTCTAACCTTACGCCACAAAATATTTCCCTACATCGCTTGGATCATCGCACCTCCTTAGCACATTTTTATTTCTGCAATGCCTCGTCGGGTTATCCAGGCTTTAGTGGCTCAATCAGCACAGGTTGTCGCTTGTACGAGCATTTAAGCGGTGATGTTGTGCTAAAACCTCTGGAGTCTTAGGTTATGAAAATTGCCATTATTGGCGGCGGCGCAGCGGGCATGGCGACCGCCTATTTACTCGATAAACAACACACCATTAGCGTCTTTGAAAAACAAGCGATTTTAGGTGGCAATATTCGCACCCTGAATAAAAATGTCCTGGGGACGGGTTTGGACTCAGATTTGGTTTTAGATTGCGGCGTGATTGAATTTCAACGCCAGCATTTTCCCTATTTCCACCAACTGATGTCCGCACTAGAAATCCCGGTTATCCCTGGCCATTCCTCCAGCGAATTGTTTCTGTTGAATGGTCAGAGTTTTAAATCCGGTGCCGGCATACTGCATGATTGCCAAAATCTGCCGGCACAACTTGCCGAAATTCGCAAAATTTTACCGATTTGTCTGGGCTATTTTAAGTTTCTGCTTAACGCTTGGCTCCAAGACCCCAAGTCATTCCACGATCAACCCATGTCTAAGTATTTAAATCATGGCTTGCATGCACTGTGGTTGAAAATGCTGTTGATGTACGCCTATTCAATGCCATATCTAAGCATAGCCGATTTCCCGGCAGAGATCGGCATGCCGATGTTGCAGCAATCCGATATGTTTACCCAATGGGATAGAATTGTCGGCGGCGTGTATAGCTATATCGAAAAAATTGTGCAAACTATAAGCGGTACTATCTACACCTCCGCGAACATTCAAGGAATACGCCGCGATGCTACTGGCGTGACGATAAGTCTTTACAGCGGTGAACAGCTATTCTTTGACCAAGTGGTTTTCGCAGTCACTCCTGATCAAGTGCTTGGCTTATTAACCGATGCCAGCGCAGAAGAACAACGCCGTTTTGGCGCTTGGCAGTCGAGTAGTATTGAAACCGTGATTCATACCGACATCTCCTTTTATAAACATTTTGGTGTGAGTTATTACTCGGAATTTGATGTATTCCAAAATAAGGTGCATGGCGAATGTGGCTATAACGCTTACCTTAATCGCTTATATCAAATTGATCCTGCAAAATATCAACACTTCAGCTTGGCCTACAATCTCAGCAAGCTGATCAATCCAGACAGTATTATCCATACCCAGCAACACCCTACCCCATTTTATTCAGTCGCCGCGCTACATTATCGCCATGAAATTATTGCCTGTAATGGCGAAAATATGACTTGGCATGCGGGCGCCTATTTAGGCAATGGTCTGCACGAGGGCGCACTTGCGTCGGCCTATGCAGTGGCGGAATTGTTGGTGTAACAAAGCGCTAGAATCGTCGATAACAAGTGTCAAATCCATTAACTCTAGAATGATCAGTTGAATGCTCAGATGACCGTTCATGTTGAGCCAAGTCGAAACATGAACGGTCATCTGAGCATTCACTTATTGGTGAGCCTCCTGACTGTTATCAATAAATCCAACGCATACTGAAATTTCCCGATGTTCGTCAGCGCACCGACGCAGTGTCTACATCGGCATAGACTGTATTTCACCTTAGCAGAAATACTCTGTCAGCAGGTAACCCCGCCACTCATTAGGAGAATTGTATGTCTACCCGTTTGTTGTTCGTTACCCTCGTTTGTGCGAGTAGCTGGCTAAGTATATCTGGAATGGCGCTTGCCGAGACTCATCTGGCAGAAGCGACCCTTATAGAAAATACTGTCCTCAATGCACGCGATAAAGGCAATGCAACGTTAACGCCTGAAGACCAAAAAGAAAATAAACAAGATATCAAAATTACCGCCAAGATTCGTAAATTGGTGGTTAAGCATAGTTCTGTTTCGGTCAACGCCCAAAATGTCAAAATCATTACCCGCAATGGTGTAGTCACCCTGCGTGGGCCAGTGGCCAATGAAGCAGAAAGTAAAAAACTACAAAAAATCGCTACCAATGTGCGCGGTGTCGTGCAAGTCGATAATCAACTCGAATTTATAGCGCCTTAAGCCCTTAGGAGAACATCATGAGTAAAGCCGTATTTTGCATCACTAAAAATGTCAGCCAGACTGAGTCTATTGTCGATCATCTGAAAGCGGATGGATTTTCGAATAACGCCATTTCAGTCTTGTTTCCAGATACTTCAACCACTAAAGACTTCGCCCACGAAAAACATACCAAAGCCCCTGAAGGCGCTGCTATTGGTGGCACAGTCGGGCTAGGCACTGGCGCAGTACTTGGTTGGTTAGCAGGTATTGGCAGCTTGGCTATTCCTGGCGTAGGTCCCTTTATAGCTGCTGGCCCGATTATGGGTGCCTTAAGTGGTGCGGCAGTTGGAGCAGCAACGGGAGGATTAACGGGTGCCATGATCGGCGTGGGCATTCCAGAATATGAAGCCAAACGCTTTGAAGGCAAAATTAAAAATGGCAACATTTTGATTTCGGTGCATGCCGCCAACAGCGAAGAACGCCGTCAAATTAAAGCTATTTTTGAACATGCACATGCTGATGATATTGCCTCTACCGAAGAAGAAGCGGTTAGCGCGTAATTTCTATACTCAACTAACGTTACGCAGTAAAGTGTTTTTATCCCGTTTACCGCGTCGAGCACCGCAGTAGTTATCGGGAAAAGCCCAACGGGTTGCGGCATGGATGCCGCAAGGTGGCAAAGGGGCAGGACGCCCCTTT
>SXIZ01000255.1 GCA_005779525.1 Methylococcaceae bacterium | reverse complement strand
TTGGCGCATTGCCCGCGGAAGTCTCGCGCAGAAACGCAATCGCATCCAACATTTTGCTGGCATCGCGTGCAGGGATATCAATACGCTTGCTTAAATGTGCCCCCACAGCGACAAATACCGCATCAAACATACCCGCTTGTTTTTCTGCCAGCACATTGTCCACTTTGCGATTTAACACAATCTCTACCCCTAAAGACACAATGCGCTGAATCTCAAAATCCAATTCTTGTCGTGGCAAACGATACGCCGGAATGCCAAAACGCAGCATGCCACCTGCGATGGGGCCTGCTTCGTAGATCACAACCTGATGCCCAAGCCTTGCCAAATGGTAAGCAGCCGATAAACCACTCGGGCCTGCGCCCACCACTAACACACGTTTGCCGCTCGCAGGAAAATCCGGCGTGATCTGCCAATTTTCAGTGATCGCCATGTCGCCTAAGAAACGTTCCACTGCATGAATACTGACCGCGCCGTCAAATTGCTCGCGGTTACAGCTGGTTTCACATGGGTGGTAGCATACGCGTCCATGCACGGCGGGTAACGGATTGTCGCGCATAATCTGTTGCCAAGCTTGCTGGTAGTGACCCGCTTGCACCAACGCTAACCACGCTTGAATATTTTCCCCGGCTGGGCACGCATGATTACAAGGGGGAAGAAAATCTTGATACACCGGGCGGTGGGTGCGCGTCGGACCGGTACCTAAATCATGGCTTTTAAGATCCGCAGGGCGAGTGATATCAGCGGTTTTATTCATCGTAATATCCTATTTGAGTGCAGAAAATAATTAAATACTCCTGCTGCAATACGATTGGTGAAAATTCCGGCTTTGTTAAATAAGAGCAATAGTTTTTGTCTAATTTGGTGAAAGCATTTACATGCAGACACTGGAAAGCCATTAATCTTTAATTATAGGCACTAATCTTTAGTTAGCAACAGCTGTTTTTTAAATAGTTTAATTAATAAGCGACTGCAGTTAATACCTGAGTGTGACACTCAAAATATTTTGCAGAATAGTATGTGTACTAGTAAAAAACCAACTAGGACGCTAGGTTGAAGCGGCTAGCGCAATAAATGCGTTTTAAAGCATTATTAAAATTAATTACTGGGTAAATACCTAGTTTACCCAGCAAATGTGTAAGCTTAATTAAATTCCAATTTAAAATAAACCTGCACATTGTTAGCCGATTTAATAGATTTCGCGTTGATATATAATTAATTTATTTCCAGAATATAGCCCAAAATTTACCCGCGCACTCGGATTAATATTGCCTGTCCCTTTCCAATTAAATTTTAGCCAGGGAATACTATCCGCAATAACACTCACATCCACATAGCCCGTTTGCTTATTGCTGGGTGCAGGAAACACCATATTGCCATTACCTGCAACTAACGCCACGGCGCCACTACTGACGCCATTGATAGTCGGTGCGGTATTGCTGGCAGTGATATTGCCGTAATAGGTCAAGCCATTGCCACTGGTCGGGACTGTGACTTGCGTACAACTGTCCTCTAGATCGCGCACAAAAGCTTGACCGTTCCAGTATTGCGCTTCAAACGGTACGTTAACCGCTAACAACTCTGAGCCTGAAGCATTGGCTAAACTTAAACGCCCGCTATGAAATAACGGCGTATCTTCCGTGGTGGGGTCGGTAGGAAAATTCGAGCTAACTCCATCGGCATCCAGCGCACGCAATGTTAAATTGGTCGGTGCGGTCGTTACCACCGGAAAGGTATATACCACGTCAGTATCCGTCCCGGTACCACCCGCAAATCCTGAAGCGAGGGTATTTAAGGTAAATCCCGTGGTGACTCCCGCATTGCTCAGAGTAATAGTTTTCGCAAAACCTAAGCTAGAATCATAATTGGTGGTCACATTACCATTCAGATCTAAAGCGGTAATATCGACATCAGCATGTTGTCCAGAATAGGTAAAGGGGGTGGCGCTAACGAGTCCCGTATCACACGCGGGAGTGAGTGCAGTACTAAAATGATCAGGAATAAATCGACCTATATTTCCAGAAGTGGAACTGACATCCCCAACCCCTAAATAATCCCCATCTTGAATGGAGGCCATTAAATTAATAATCCCCACTTCATTCCAACTGAGATCGGTGACCGTTTTTACCCCTGCGGTGAAATCGACACCATCAACGGACAAACTGCCTGCTAAACTCCCCGGATTACCGCCGACAGGTGCGACGAGGGCAAAATCCATTAGCGCCCCCTCTGGGCTAGCTTCGTTACCAAAATTAGCGGCCACCCCACCGCTGCTATTGATAGCAGAGAGTGTTACGCTAAAGGCATTACCCGCAGCCATAAATTTGCTTCCTGAAGCTGAAGATGCCGCGGGATTGGTGATTGCACTATTCGCCGTGCTCTTGATATTTGTAAAGCTAAAGCCAGCAGGCTTCACGACAAAAGTATTACTGTTGCCATAGATGCTATTTGCACTATAGCGGGCCGAGAGGTTAATTTTACCCACATCTGGGTAATTCAAGGTAAACGTTGCTTGCGATGAACTATTAAAATTAAGCGGGACCGCGGTGTAAGCTAAACTACCTGCACTAGCATTAGTCCCGGACACATTGGTCGTGGTGCTGCTGGAATTGGTCACTTTAAGCTGCACACCACTTGTACACGTACTTGGATCATCACAGCTAAACGCTAAATCTACCGATTTACTACCACTGCTTAAGCCCACGCATGATCCCCCGCCACCACCACCGCCAGACCCCGTAATGGCCTGTAAAGTAATATTACTGGAGGAAGTGGTACCCGCGGTATGTGTGGGAATCACCGAAAACACAAACCCAGAAGTCGTAAAAGGTAAACTACAAGTCTGGGTACTGTTCACATAGCAACTAGTACTGGTTGCATTGCTACCTAAAGTCACAGTGCCTGCACTGGTAACCCACAAATAGGCGGTGGTGCTGCCAGTAAAACTTAAGCCCAAAGTACTGCCTGTAGCGAGCGTTGAAGTCCCCGTAGCATCACTACTCCATTTGATGGAACTACTCCCTAAAGACCCAGAAGGAGAAGCCGTTAAATTAATACTTTGCGCTGTCGGCAACAGCGTAGAGCAAGCACTATTCGCACAGGCTTTGACGACTATGACTTCCGCTGCACAGGTGACGCCATTACCATCATGTTCAATTTGAATATGATCTAAGGCTACGACAGTTGCCGCTGGCTTTAGCGATAAAATATAGGTTGTACCGATATCTGAACTGGTGGTAATAGAAGCGCTCACATTGGTGGATGCCAGCGCTGGATTGATTTTATAGCCCATCGCCAAACTGACGCCCCCCGAACTAGCTAATAAATTTGAATAGCCATTCACTGCCGTTGTCATTCCCGCTGCAACATCGATAGTCCAAGGACGGGAACTAGCTACGCTAAACATTGCTAGCAAAGCCCCCCCGCTGAAGGTAGGTTTGATGCCGGGTGTCGTAAAGGATCTGCGTGAAGATTGCCCATTGCCATTTTTTTGATCGATAGGTGCACTGGTATCCACGCCGCGGAATGCGCTAATCCCGACGACGGCCCCAGTTAAGCTACTAATGTTAAATGTATAACTACTCGGTTCGCTGGCAGTAGCTACCCGATAGTACACCGACATCGCATTGGACTTAGTCGAAGTCTTTGAGGTTTGATTACCTACCAAAGTCCAGCCTGCAGGTGGGGTAAAACTTGCGAAACTGCTAGTTCCTCTCGAAGCGGTAATTGTTGCAATCAACACATCATTGGTAGTAACACCAGTCGGTTTACTGACACTTAAACTGGTGAATAACGAGGTTGAACTAATTGCTGAACCCACGTAGCTAACACTTGCCAGACTTGCAACGCTATAACCAAAAAGACTGAGAATACTTACTAAGTAGAGACAAGCTTTAAAGCGGATAATTAAACTAAAAATATCCATCACATTAGCGAATTGTAAAATTCTAAGCCTAGTTAATCTGACTGAAATTGCAATGGATTAAGGCCAAATTTTAAACATTGTTTTTTAAAATAGTGCGCGACGTAACAAATTAGCCAAAAAAGACTAATAATACATACTAGAATAATACGCTCATACAGCCGTTTGTATGTGCAAATTGGCTAACAAAAACGACAGAATTTTACAATGCGTGCGGATTTGAGTAACTTGGGGGTATAAATGCAGAGGCCAAAAATAGCACCAAGCTGGCGCTTTCTAATTAGGAGGCATCGCGGTTTAACCTAAGAACCATGGAGGGTGCGACGTCCTTGTAATCCACCCGTGTGGATGGCGATAATACGCTCCCCGCGCTTAAAATAGCCTTGCCGAACTAATTCATACACGCCAAACAGCATCTTGCTCGTATAGATCGGCTCGAGAGCAATCGCGGTGAGTGCTTCAAACTTAGACATAAACTGGTGTAATTCCAAAGAGGTCTTGGCAAAACCGCCAAAATGATAGCTAGAATTAATTTGCCAAGGCGCTGCTGGTATCGTCCCGTTCAGCAACGCGCACACTTCCGCTTCTAAAAAACCGCTGTTTTTTAACGCCGCAAAACCAAGCACAGTCGCTTGCGCTGGGGCGCGCTGCAATAAGCCCGCTAAGGTGGTGCCTGTTCCACAGGGCACGACTAAATAATCGTAAGCTAACGCAATTTCCTCGACGAGCTCTCCTACTCCAGCCAACGCCAGCGCAGAACTCCCGCCTTCGGGTATCCAGTAAGCAGTGTTTGAATGATTTGGAAGACTGTTCCAATCTTTATACTGGCGTAGTTGTTGAAAATCCTGACGACTGACAAAATCCAAACGCATCCCCCACGTGAGCATATCTTGCAAACTGGGGCTGAGCTGCGGTGGACGCTCGCCGCGAATAAAGGCTGTGGTTTGCAATCCGAGCATTGCGCCAGTGTAAGCTAAGGCATGCAGATGATTAGACCACGCCCCGCCCATGCTAATTAAACTATCAGCGTCATTATCGAGCGCATCTTGCAAAATATATTTAAGTTTGCGCCATTTATTGCCCGAAATAATCGGATGAATCAAATCCTCCCGTTTTAGCCATAACTCGACTCCATAATGCTGTAATTCAGGACAATTGATGTGCACTAAGGGTGCAGGCTGGAGCTGAGTTTGCAATGCGCGTAATTTTGGATGCATAGCGTTTTGAATTTATACAGAATTTGAAAAATTAAGCCCGAGAGCGCCAATCAATTGCACAGTGCAATTGTTACAAGCGCTACCATGATGGAAGAATAATTCCAAAACCCGACAGCTGCATGGGTTATACTGCTTAGGATTAGAATTATTTTTGGAGGAAACATGCC
>SXIZ01000254.1 GCA_005779525.1 Methylococcaceae bacterium | reverse complement strand
GAAGTTTGCCTACGATAGTAATTTATTGCCTATTGAATTACGCATGACGGCGGTCGCAGCTTTTGGGATAGGCTTGTTAGTGGTGGGATGGCGTGCGCGGCAGTCGCGTCCGAGTTATGGCTTGTCCTTGCAAGGCGGTGGTATTGCGACCATCTATCTGACGGTGTTTGCGTGCGTGAAATTAGCGGACTTATTGCCCGCGCCCTTGGCATTTATATTAATGCTGGCGGTGGGGGTGTTAGCGGCGGTATTGGCTGTTCAACAAGATGCCATGGCACTTGCAATCATCGGTAGTGTCGGGGGCTTTTTGGTGCCAATTTTATTGGCGACTGGGCAAGGCAGTCATGTAGGATTGTTTAGTTACTATGCTTTGTTAAATGTGGGGATTATGACCGTTGCCCTGCATAAGGCGTGGCGGTACTTGAATAGCTTAGCCGTTAGCTTTACGTTCGGAGTTGCGGGTTTATGGGGGATGGATAAATATCAGCCAGAGTTTTTACTGTCCTGCTTAGGCTTTTTAGCATTATTTTTTATCCAATTTTTAGTTCTGACCATCTTGTTCACACGACGCCAAAGCCGCGCTGGGGAAGCGTATGCGCTGGATACCAGTGTGTTATTCGGAGTACCTACCAGTTGTTTTGGCTATGCATTCTATATGCTCAAGCCCTTTGAATACGGCGGGGCGATTTTGGCGGTGTCCTTGAGCAGCGTGTATGCCGTCTTGGCGTGGAGCGTGCGTCGACAAGTGCATCTTCAACGACTGAAAGCGCCGTGGGCTGCCTTGAGTTTAGTGTTAGCGACTGTTGCTGTGCCGTTGATTTTTGATGCTCGTCTGACTTCGGCCACTTGGGCGTTAGAAGGTGCGGCAGTCATTTGGTACAGTTGGCAGCAAGCCGCTTTGAGACCACGGTTAGTGGGTTATTTGTTAGTGTTAGTCGGTAGCTTGGGTTTTATTAGCCATTGGCCGAGTTTAAGCAATAGCTTGCCAATACTCAATGCCGCTAGTTTAGGTTTACTTTCCTTAGCCCTGGCGTTTCTGGTACTGGGATTGGCAGGACAGCGCTTTAAACGCAATTATGAAGTGTTAGCGGACACCAGCAATACCTATCTTGAGGCTAGATATACCTCCTGGATTGGCGCCTTGGCTGTTGGTTTGGCGGGGGCCGTTTTAATTGTGAATGAAGTTTATCAACGTCAAAATGTGCATCTCGCTAGTTTGCTGGTGCCTGCACTCTTGTGGCTTTGGGCGTTGGCTTTGCATTATGTGAGTCGCGCTTGGCAGTGGCCGGAAATTGCAGTATCAGCGGTGATACTCCCGTTGCTAACACTTGTGCTGCCTGTGGTTGCTTGGATTGATCATAGCTATACTCCTTATGAATCTGCAACGATGTTAAATATCGGCTTGTTAGCATTATTAATTTGGCAAGCCTTTGCGTTACAGCAAATGCTCCCGGATTTGCGCTCTGAAACCGCTGCTGCAAAATTATTACCTACAGTGCTTACATTCCCAGGACTCAGCGTAGTGATTTTCTGGTGGATAATGTTGGCGCGCAATAAAAGTTCTGTAAGTTCAGCGTTATTACCTGAAGCAAGTGCTAGTATGCATGGCTGGTTTTTGCCTTTGGCTGCCGCGTTGCCTGTGGCTATACTTTGGTGGTTGGCGCAGCGGCAATATTTAAGCTCTGCAGCTAAAAGCAGTCCGCCACTTTGGCAGTGGTTGCACGGCAAGCAGCCCTTGCCGGAACAGGCCTTGGCGCAACAAATCAGTATTTTGGTGAAACTGCTAGCAGGTTTTGTAGCTGCCACTACACTTTGGCACAATGGGCATTTGCCCGGCTTGGATTATGTGCCCTTTTTAAATCTATACGAACTCGTCGCGATTGCGAGTTTATTGGCTTTAATGCGTGTGCAACGTTTTTACCCGGATGATCGATTAAACCGCTGGCTGGTAGGGTTAAGTTTTGTGTTTGGTAATTCTATTTTGTCGCGTATTCTGGCAAATTATTACGGTGCTTACTTTGAATGGGGCTTTGCTTGGCGCAGTGCAATTGCTGCGGCGGCCTATTCGATAGTTTGGAGTTTGGCTGCCCTAGTCGCGATGTGGATCGCATCGCGGGCACAGCGTCGCAATCTGTGGTTACTGGGTGCGGGGTTGCTGGCAGTGGTGGCGTTGAAATTATTATTAATCGATTTAGCACAAGTTGGCACGTTGGCGCGTATTGTGTCGTTTATTGGCGTGGGGGTATTGATGTTGATTGTCGGTTTTGTTGCACCACTGCCAAATCAGTCTAATCAAGCCGCTGATAAGGTTTAGAATTCATTAGCTTTTGCTAGTAGCACACGGGTTCGCTGCTTTGGGTTTAGTTTAGGAGGGGTTATGCAAGTCATTCGGGCGTTTTGTGGTCTAGCTATGCTGTGGAGTGCAGGGTTATCTGCCGCTGAGACTTTAACACTTGCGCAATTTACCCACACCGCCCCTATAACTATTTCCGCGAGCCAACCCATCGTGGTGACCACTGCTGTGCCCAATTGGGTCTATTTTGCATCCCACCATCGTTTGCTTGATCTACGAGTTTTTAATGCGGCAGGAATTGCGGTTGCGCATCAATTGCGTCCTTTGTATCAGAATGTTACTAGTGAAGAATTCGAGTTACCCGCAATTGCGGTGCCTGCAGCTGTAAATTCCAATAATCCTGTAAGTGCTGGTACAGATGTGCAGCTGGATGCACAAGGAAATTTACATATTCATGTGGATGAGTCTGTTCAAAAAACCCGTAACACTGTCATTACGCAATGGGTATTACACAATTCTCCGCTGCAGCATGCACCGATCACCGGGCTGCGTTTTGAGATGAATGCCGACACTGAGAATAATTTTGAGGCGGAGGTTAGTATTGAAACTTCTGCGGATTTGCGCGACTGGCAAACACTCGTAAGTCAGCAAAAGCTGGTATTGCTCAAGGGGCCTCAGGGGCAGTTAGCGCAATTAAACATTAATGTTCCGCCCAGCAATGCCACTTATTGGCGTATTCGCAGTGAAAACGCTGATTTAAAAGGCATACACCATATTTGGATGCGTACCGCGAGTCGCAGCTTACCGCAGTTTGAATCAGCTACGCTAAGCTGCCAGTTGACGGCAGATAATCTCCGGATTTTGTGTCCCATGGCTGGCGTATTGTTACCCTTAAGCTCGGCACGTTTTGATTTTGGAAGTCAGGCCTTTGCGTTTAATGTTCGCGTCAATTCCTACAGTAGTGTAGAAAACCCCAAAGCGAATACCCTACGGGAAAGCCTGCAGACCACGTTTACCCAGGGGCAGCCTGCAGAAGTCAGTTTCAATGGCAGTCCAGTGGGCTATCTGGAGATCACTATGCAAACTCCAGGCGTTTTAGGCCTAGTACTCCCTCCGACGGTGACTGTGCAGTGGCCAGCGCAACAGCTGAGTTTTATGGCGCATGGCTTAATGCCGTTTACCTTGGCGGTTGGAGCTGAAGGTTTAAAGCAAAATGCTGAGCAATTGATCGATCCTAGATTAGAGCGGGTGTCAGCGACAGTTGCGCCAGCAGAAGTGCATGCAAATCCAGTTGCGCTGGCTAACTCGCAAAAGCGCCCATGGTTATTATGGAGTTTATTAGGGGCTATGGTAGTATTGTTAGCGACGATGGCTTTAAAGTTGATTCGGGAGAAGGAGGTTATTTAATCATGCAGCAATTGTTCTTTGTGGGCGCTTGACCATGAATTCCCAAAAACCCATAGGTGTGTTTGATTCTGGGGTCGGTGGACTTTCGGTATTGCGCGAGATCCATCAATTATTACCGCATGAAAATCTCGTCTATGTGGCGGATTCGGAACATGCTCCTTATGGCGATAAATCGCAAGAATTCATTTTGTCGCGTTCCACCGCGATCTTTGAGTTTTTTATGCGTCAGTCAGTTAAGGCGATTGTGGTTGCCTGTAATACGGCTACTGCTGCGGCAGTTAAAGAGTTACGTACTCGCTACGATTTGCCGTTAGTGGCGCTGGAGCCTGCCATAAAACCTGCTAGCGAGCAAACCCAAACCGGGGTGATCGGAGTATTGGCGACGAGTCGCACGATTCAAAGTAATAATTTCCAAATCTTGTTTAATCGCTTTGCCCATCAGGTCAAAATCATTGCGCAAGCTTGTCCTGGGTTGGTCGATCAAGTTGAGCAAGGGGATTTGGACAGCCGCAAAACGCGTCAATTACTGTGGCAGTATCTCGCGCCTTTGGTGGAGCAACAGGTAGATATTATTGTACTGGGTTGTACGCATTATCCGTTTTTAGCACCGATTATTCGGGAGCTTACGGGTAATCATATCAAGGTTATTGATTCAGGGCCTGCGATTGCTCGTCGCCTTGCACATTTACTAGAGATGCAAGATTTACATGCCAAAACCCAGCACCCAGGTTCGGTAGTTTTCTACAGTAGCGCGAAAGCTCAGAAAACCCACAAAGTCATTTCGGCTTTATGGGGTAGTCCAGTTTCGCTTGAATGTATGACCGAAGATAGTCAGCTGCTTACTGCGCGTGCTTGAGTTACAGATAGCTAACCTTTGGTTTACCCGCACCCGGCACAATTTCGCCAATATGTACAGCTTGTTCCCCCAGTTGTTGCAGCGTACTCATTGCTTGCTCGAGGTCTTCTGCAGCCACGCAGACGATCATACCGATGCCACAATTGAAAGTTGTGAGCATATCCGCATCACTGATATTACCTTGGGTTTGTAGCCATTGAAAAATTGCCGGAAATTCCCAGGCTGCACGACTGATATTTGCTTGCAAACCTTCAGGCAGCACTCTAGGTAAATTTTCGGTGATGCCGCCGCCAGTAATATGCGCTAAAGCATGTATGGGTAAAGTTTGCATTAGCTGTAACAAGCTTTTGACATAAATACGAGTAGGTTCTAGTAAAACTTTGCCTAGAGGTTGTCCTTGGAAATCTTGCTCTAAGCTAGCACCACTATGACTTAAAACTTTACGAATTAAAGAGTAGCCATTCGAGTGTGGGCCAGAGGATTGAATACCAATTAACTGATCACCCGCTTTCACTTGGCTGCCATCAATAATATTGGCTTTTTCGACGATGCCGACGCAAAAACCTGCTAAATCATATTCGCCCTCGGGATACATGCCCGGCATTTCCGCAGTTTCACCCCCCACTAACGCAGCGCCCGCCAACTCACAGCCTTTACCAATACCTGCGATAACGTCAGCAGAGGTATCGACATCAAGTTTGCCAGTGGCGAAATAATCTAGAAAAAATAGTGGCTCAGCACCTTGCACTATAATGTCATTAACACACATGGCGACTAAATCGATGCCGACTGTGTCGTGACTATTAAGGTCTAGAGCGAGGCGTAATTTGGTGCCCACGCCATCGGTGCCTGAGACTAAAATAGGGTTTTTATAACGATCCAGCGGCAGTTCAAACATTGAGCCAAAGCCGCCCAAGCCAGCCATGACACCAGGGATGCGCGTACGCGCGGCGATAGGTTTGATGCGTTCCACAAGGGCGTTACCAGCGTCTATATCTACGCCAGCGCTTTTATAGGTCAGGCTTTCGGAAGTTTGTGCGCTCAATGTATTGTTCTCGGATTAAAGTTAATGATAAATCTACCGATATTGTACAAGACATCTGTAATAAATAAAGCGGCATGCTCAGTGTTTCAGAGTAGGACGATCAAAAGTACTGGAATTAAATAAGTCTCTAAGCATGAGCTTTACAGCAAGGTGGGTAAATAGATATGAAAAATAGCGTTTGGATAGCCGTCATTGGGGGATTGCTGTTGCTGCAAGTGGGCATGGCGAGTGAAGTTAAAGGCTTATACGAAGCCGAAGTGATTGCGCAAAGCCAACAAGCAGTTGATCGGGATAATGCTTTACAAGCTGCTTTAAAACAAGTGATGGCAAGAGTTTTGGCTGCCCGCAATTTGGAGCAAGACCCCGTCGCCCAACGTGCGTTAATGAATGTGCAAAACTATGTGCGTGAATACCAATATTCGATGACCGAAGTTTCACAAAGTAACCCCGATGCTCGCCTGATGCGGGTATTGTTTGATGAACAAAAACTCAGTGCGCTGTTAAAAAATAGTCCGTCGGGTTTATGGAATGAAATTCGTCCCGAAACATTATTGTGGTTGGTTGTCGAAGAGCAGGGTAAGCGCCAATTTTTTAATGCCGATAAAATGGCGTTACTGGATAGCGCACTGAAAGCCGCATCGAAAGTGCAAGGTTTACCATTGTTATACCCATTGATGGACATGCAGGAACAAAGCATGCT
>SXIZ01000253.1 GCA_005779525.1 Methylococcaceae bacterium | reverse complement strand
CTCAGGTAAATATAACGACGATCTAAATGTAAAGCAGAATACACTGAAATATTTGAATTGCGCCAAGTGACTTCGCCCGTGCGCGCTAAGGCCGCACTAATACCACCTTGGTAGCTGGCAATGTACACAATACCATCAGAGATCACCGGATCGGCATCCAAATCGACCAAGCGTTCAACTTCAGAACGCCCCTGCGGCATGGCAATACTGGACTCCCAAATTTGCTTACCATCTTTTAAACGCAAGGCCAGTAATTTACCGTTATCAAACCCACTGATCAGCATATCATCTTCCACTACTGACATACCCGTGCCACGCAGACTTAACGCGGGCACCCCGCGCTCAAAACTCCATACTTTGTGTCCGTCTATTTCATCTAAGGCGACGATACGCCCATCGGTAGATCGGATAATAACCAATCCTTTGGCGATCACTGGCACTGACAGCACCTCACTGGAAACTTTTACTTTCCAATTCACTGAGCCGCTGTTAGGATTCAATGCAATCACATCTGCCTGACTACTCGCAAACACCACGCTACGCTCGCTAATACCCGGCCCCGCAGAAAGCTTAAGCTCTGTATCTGCTTCCCAGATTGCATCACCGTTATGCGCATTAAACGCCTTAATAACACCTTCACTACTGCCAGCAATCACTGCAGAATCAGTGATTCCAGGCATTAATTTGAGTAAACGCGATCCAGGACCATCGCCTACAGATTCTTTCCAAAGTTGCTCAATCTGAATTTCAGCTTGTAGTTCCGTCAATTCGGCGGGCGGCTCAGCATTATCTTCTCCAAAAATATAATCCGACAGACCCGTGGTCGCCTCACTCAGAGTATCCAGGATACTACAGGCACTTAAAGATAAACTTAAAAGAATCAGGGCAAGAATACGCATTATTTTGCAACAGGAGAGATTTCAGCAGCGGTAATATCATCTAATTTAAACTGCAATAATGGTGATTGTGCACCTTCTCGCTTAGCGTTTTCGTAAGCGGTTCGTGCTTCATCAATACGATTAAGCGCCACATACAAATCACCTTTTAATTCTTCATAGTTGGCCACAAAGCCAGCCATAGCTGCCGCATCGGTCTCGGCAATCAATTTTAATCCTTGTTCATATTCGCCCATGGACAACATCAAGCTGACCAATCTGATTCTGGCAATATGCTTAACTTCGTCATCAGCAGTCGCTACCAGTTTTTCTAAAATAGTTTTTGCAGCGCCCATATCCCCTTGGTTGATTTTAGATTTGGCTTGAAATAAAGCCCCAAAATCTGCATAGGCGGTTGAACTATATTTTTGTAACAAATCCTGACTCAGTCTATCCACTTCTTCAGATTTTTTTTGCTTATCCGCTTCTAATAGCTGTTCGTATAAAGTTGAAGCTTGGGCGCGTTTATCTTGCTGACTAGAGTTCCAAAAGTTGATTCCAGTCATCAAACATAAACCCACGACCACACCGGTAATGGTTGCTTGTGAATTTTCTCGCCACCAACGTTTGAGGGCTTCAACTTGTTCTTCTTCAGTATCATAAATTGCCATGCGTATCTCTCAGATATTTTCAGGTCAGGTCGGCTTATACATTCCGACAGGATTGAGTTGCCATTATAAATTTTTTAGATCTGTCAATTAAGCATTTTAACCGCTGGACGGATAAAATTGTGCTGCTAAAAATGCTAAAGCCGCGTCAAAATTTAAGATTTGCTGCTCCGCTTCAGTGCGCAAAGATTTAATTGCCACCACACCTTGCTTGACCTCATCTTCACCTAAAATCAAGGCGTATTTGGCTTCGCTTTTATCAGCACGCTTAAATTGACTTTTAAAACTGCCACCACCGCAGTTCACCATGACTTTTAAACCAGGGAGTGTCGAGCGAATTTGTTCAGCCAATCGCATACCTGCACACTCGGCTGCGACACCCACACGAATTACATATATTTCAGCTACCGGGTCTGCTTGGATAACCGACACCATTTCCACTAATGCCAATAACCGCTCCATACCTAAGGCAAAGCCGATGGCATAATTTGGCTTGCCACCCAATTGCGCAATCAAACCATCATAGCGTCCACCCGCACAAATCGTCCCTTGTGAGCCCAGTTCCGTAGTCACCCATTCAAACACGGTATTGCAATAATAATCCAAGCCCCTTACTAAACGCGGGTTGATGCGATAGGCCACCCCTAAAGTATCCAGCATCTCAGTAATGGCTTGCAAATGCGCTTTACTCTCCGCACCTAAATAATCTAATAATGCGGGCGCATCGGAGACGATAGCCTGCATCGCAGGATTTTTAGTGTCCAATATACGCAAAGGATTACTATGCAAGCGCCGCTGACTATCTTCATCGAGCTGCTCAAGGTATTGAGAAAAATACTCCACCAACTTTTCCCGATAGCGCAAACGCTCATCTATGGTACCTAAGGAGTTGATTTGCAACTCTACTTTTTCGCGAATCCCTAAGCGCTGCCATAAACGATGCGTCAACAGAATAATTTCAGCATCAATATCCGGGCCTTCCATGCCATAGGTTTCAACCCCCAATTGATAGAACTGGCGATAACGGCCTTTCTGCGGCCGTTCATGACGAAACATGGGGCCTTGGTACCACAATCTGAGGACTTGGTTATGCAGCAAACCGTGTTCCAGACACGCGCGCAAACAACCCGCTGTACCTTCTGGGCGCAAAGTCAACGACTCGCCATTGCGATCCTCAAAAGTATACATTTCCTTTTCGACAATATCGGTCACTTCCCCGATAGAACGTTTAAATAACTCGGTTTTTTCTAAAATCGGTAACCGAATTTCCTGATAGGCATATGCACCTAGAACTTCACGAATCACCTTTTCTACCGCAAACCATTGTGCGGTATGCTCTGGGAGAATGTCATGCATCCCCCGAATTGCCTGAATATTACTTGCCATACTTTCTATATTTAATTAAACGAGACGCGTCTTTATTTTTCAGACGACAAAATTTGTTTAGCTTCATTCGATGTCGGAAATTTTTGCATTAACATCTCACGGTATAATCGCGCTGCTTCAGGATTACCTAAAGCCTTTTCGGTTTCGATGGCCGTCCATAACGTTCCAGCCGAATGTTCAGCAACTTCCAAATAACGTTGCAAAAAAGCTCTAGCCGATAAATATTTACCTTGCCGATAACTAATGCGCTGCATTTCTAATAATGCCGGAGCGTACTTTTCTTGTAACTGCAAGGCTTGCCGAAAATTAGTTTCAGCCGCATCCTGGTTACCACGTAACAACTCACAACGACCCAAGTTCGTGTAGGCATACCATTTATTATCATTCAACGGTAGCGCCATCGCTTTTTGCAGATACGCAACGGCTTCGTCATATTCCCCCCGGTCACACAAAAAACGCCCATAGTTGTTGAGTGTACTGGCACTTTCAGGGCGCAACTTCAATGCGATTTCAAAATGCTTTTGCGCATCCGGGTACAGCTTAATTTTTTCATATAACACGGCGATGGCATCCTGCGCTTCTACATTATTCGCGTCTAAATCAATCGCCGTTTGTAATTTTTCCAAGGCCACATTCAATTTACCCATACGCAGATATTCCATACCTAGCCGGGTGTAAATTTGAGCACTTGCCTCAGGCGTGATGTCTTCACGGTTATCCGAAGCGCACGCTACCAGCAACATCAGCCATAACCCTAATAAACTACGTGCTGCCAGCGAAGTACTCATAACCTTATGCGGACGACGTGTGTTTAAGCGCTTCTTGGGTTTCGAGTAATCCCATTTGTTGCAAGCGAATATGTCGCCGACTTTTATCTTTGACCTGCCCCACCAATTGCCCACAGGCAGCATCAATATCGTCACCCCGGGTTTTACGCACCGTCGTTACTAGGCCCGCTTTATGCAAAATGCTTTTAAATCGCTCAATTGCAGCGGCTGACGAACAGCTGTAACGGGTATTGGGAAACGGATTAAAGGGAATTAAGTTCATTTTGCACGGCACATCATGTAATAACTTGATTAACGCGCGCGCATCTGCTGGACTATCATTTACGCCGTCTAACATTACATATTCAAAGGTAATAAACCGACGTGGAGCACTCTGCACGTATTCTCTACACGCAGCCAATAATTCGACTAACGGGTATTTCTGATTAATTGGCACCAGTTGATCACGTAATTCGTCTGTAGGCGCATGTAAAGAAACAGCCATACTGACATCACATTCCTGCGCTAATTTGTACATCGCAGGCACGACGCCGGAGGTGCTGATCGTGACTCGGCGTTTAGATAAACCGTAGGCAAAATCATCCATCATTAAATTAACGGCAGCCACCACGTTATCAAAATTTAACAGGGGCTCTCCCATGCCCATCATGACAACATTGGTAATGCGCTGCGCTTTACCTAAGCGACGTTGCGCTACATATAATTGCCCGACAATTTCAGCGGTACTGAGATTTCGATTAAAGCCTTGCTGCGCGGTAGAACAAAAACTACAGGCTAAGGCACAACCGACTTGCGAAGAAATACATAAGGTGCCGCGATTTTCTTCCGGGATAAACACCGTTTCAACTCGATTACCGCAATGCATCTGCATCACCCATTTAAAGGTCCCATCAGTGGCTTTTTGCTCCACGACAATTTCTGGAGCACTGATGCTGCAATGTTCTTGTAAATACGCGCGTAACGGCTTACTGATATTACTCATCAGAGCAAAATCAGTCACCTCTTCCTGATACAGCCATTTGAGCAACTGGGTTGCCCGAAATGGCTTTTCACCGAGGCCAACAAAAAAAGCCGCGAGGCCTTTTCTGTCGAAACCTAATAAGTTAATTGCTTCGGGATTAACGGGTGCGGTCACAAAGTTCTTTATCCGAGAAGAAAAAAGCAATTTCACGTTCTGCAGTCGCTAAGGCATCCGAACCATGCACCGCATTTTCATCAATACTGTTGGCAAAATCTGCACGAATAGTACCTGCAGCGGCTTCTTTAGGATTGGTGGCGCCCATGATTTCACGGTGTTTCAGAACTGCATTTTCACCTTCTAAGACCTGCATAATGACAGGACCAGAAATCATAAAAGCCACTAAATCTTTAAAAAAGCCACGTTCGCTATGTTCTGCATAAAACCCTTCTGCTTGCTCTTGGCTTAAGTGCAGCATTTTGGCAGCAACAATTTTCAAACCATTTTTTTCAAAACGGCTGTAAATTTCGCCAATTACATTTTTCGCCACGGCATCAGGTTTGATGATAGAAAAAGTCCGTTCGATTGCCATAAATTGTAAAACTCCAGATTAAATAAAAAGTAAAAAAATAATACATATTATACCCGATTCACTACTAGCCTCGGGATTTATCACGCCAGTGGCTTAATTTTTAAGGCAATTCATCCACTTCTTCGCCATGATCGTTTTTGGCCATTAAATCCTGACGACAAATACCCAACATTAACGCCGCTGGACTCGCGATAAAGATAGAAGAATACGTTCCAAACACCACGCCAAACAATAAAGCGACGGCAAAATTGTGAATCACGCTGCCCCCTAAGAAAAACAAGGACAGCAACACTAAAAATACCGTGAACGAAGTCATGATAGTTCGGCTTAAAGTTTCATTGACCGAAGCATTCATAATTTCTTCTGTTGTGGCATCTTCACGTAAAAAGAAATTTTCACGAATTCGGTCATAAACTACGATGGTGTCGTTCAACGAGTAACCAATCAACGCTAATACCGCTGCCAACACCGTCAAATCGAATTCCAAGCCAAACATGGAGAATACGCCTAAAGTCACGATGACATCATGAAAGGTCGCGATGATAGAGCCTACGGAGAATTTCCATTCAAAGCGCCAAGCCACGTACACCAAAATACCGAAGGTCGAGTATAACAAGGCCAAAAAGCCATCTTGACTTAAGTCTTCCCCAACTTGCGGCCCAACGAATTCTACTCGGCGCAAAGCGGCAGGCTCTTCTAAGCCCTGATTAACCGTTTCTAACACTTTGGTGCTGAGTTCTTTGTTATTCAGGTCACCTTGCGGTTTCAAACGAATTAAGACATCTTTCGTGGTTCCAAAATTCTGTACCGTCGCATCGGCAAAACCTGCGGCTTGCAACTTGTTGCGCAACACATTCAAATCTGCCGCTTGTTTATAGCCCACTTCAACCAGCGTACCGCCCGTGAAATCAATCCCCAAATGCAAGCCATTCACCGCCAAAGAAGCCACTGAGAGTAGAGACAAAATCCCAGAAAACCATAGCGCAATATGGCGATTGCCCATAAAATTTATACTATTATTAAACATTGCTTTTTCTCAGAATAGTGGATGACTAAATAGATAATTTTTCAACATGACGACCGCCGTAAATCCAGTTAATCAACATCCGCGAACTGGTAATTGCGGTAAACATGGATGATAAAATCCCAATTATCAAAGTCACCGCAAAGCCTTTTACGGGTCCCGTACCATAAGCAAAT
>SXIZ01000252.1 GCA_005779525.1 Methylococcaceae bacterium | reverse complement strand
TTGATCTATAATATTGATATTCAATTATATTTTCTAATTCAAAATCTACCCCACCAATTCACTTGCAATCATCTCTGCTTGTTTTTCTCGTTCCCAAGCTCTGCTTGGGAATGTCTTTCTTCAAGCTCCGCTTGACGGAGTGCCTATTTCCTGCGCAGTTTGATTAACGTAATAGCAAGCAGAGCTTAACGGTATGTGTTCCCAAGCAGAGCTTGGGAACGAGGGAAAATTCTTTTTTAGCCCCATATTAAGTTCGAGCTATGACTTCTAGCCTGTATCGCGTCAAACGCTGCGAGTCTTTCGCGAACGACCTGCGTAACATCGGTGATTATAATCAAATAATCAATTATCTACATGCTACCGTCAGAGTAAATTTGTTCAATGCCACAAATCCTTCACTAGAAAAAGTTTGCTACGGCCATAGAATTTGTATTGATCGGCGCGGAGTAATGGGATTACGCCCGTCACCTCTGCCACACCACCGAATATACGGTTTTCCGCTGGGCGATTAGAATCAACACTCTCTAATGACTCTTCAAAAGGGAGGGTGTAAGAATTTTGCCTGTAATAAGGAACGCACCACCACTGACTATAGCTCCCCATATAATCCTAAGATTTAAACAAAACACAGTTGTAAATTTAGTCGAATATTTCTACACTCTTAACTTCAATAACCCAATGACCTATAGTTTCATGCTGCGTTGCCTGATTTATCAGCTCACCCTGTATGGAAAGGATTTTTGACTATTACATTTCAAGGCTAGCTATGGATACCGCACTCGATCTTACTCACCCTAAATACTATTTAAATCGTGAACTTAGCGTCCTAGAATTCAACTCGCGTGTCTTAGCGCAAACCTTGGATGAACAAGTTCCGTTACTAGAACGTTTAAATTACTTATGCATTTCCTGTTCGAATTTAGACGAATTTTATGAAGTGCGGGTATCCAGCTTATTACAAATGCGTAAGATGAATCCCACCATGCTCAGTGCGGATGGCTTGACGGCGTCGGAACAATTAGAACACATCAGCCGTAAAGTTCATGCTTTAGTGGATGAGCAATATCATGTGCTCAATCAGGTATTAATCCCTTTACTTAAAAGCGAAAATATCCGTTTTTTGCGCCGCAATGAATGGAATCAAACACAAAAAGATTGGTTAGCGAAATTTTTCGAACAAGAATTAATGCCGATTCTGACCCCGGTCGGCTTAGACTCGGCGCACCCGTTTCCACGCATCCTCAATAAAAGTTTAAATTTTATTTTGACGCTTACCGGAAAAGATGCCTTTGGACGTAATAGCAATCATGCGGTGCTGCAAGCTCCCCGCTCCTTGCCCCGAATTATTCAACTCCCACAAGAATGCGCTAATCCGGGAGAACATAATTTTGTGTTCCTCTCCTCCATTATTCATGGTTTTGTCGATGAATTGTTTCAAGGCATGCGCGTAAAAGGCTGCCATCAGTTTCGAGTTACGCGTAACACCGATTTCTTTGTGGACGAGGAAGCGATTGATGATTTGTTGCGCGCCGTAGAAGGCGAATTGATGATGCGCAACTATGGCGATGAAGTGCGCTTGGAAATTGATTCGAACTGTCCCAACGAAACCGTTGATTTCTTAATGACCCGCTTTGGCTTATCCGCTGATCGCTTATTTTTGGTCGATGGCCCGGTTAATTTGAGTCGTATTCAGGAAATTTATGACTTGATTGACCGCCCAGAACTCAAATTTCCATTGTTTAATCCAGTTTCGCCACCGCAATTAGCGCGCAATAAAAGCATGTTTGATCTGATTCGCAAACAAGACATTTTATTGCATCATCCTTATGAATCTTTTACCCCCTTTGTCGATTTTTTACGCCAAGCCGCTGCCGATCCCGATGTATTAGCAATTAAACAGACCTTATACCGCACGGGCCCGGATTCTCCGGTAGTAGATGCCCTAGTAAAAGCCGCGCGTGCAGGTAAAGAGGTGACCGTTATTATTGAATTGCGCGCCCGTTTTGATGAGGGGGCCAACATTAAATTGGCATCGCGTTTGCAAGATGCGGCTGTACATGTGGTTTACGGCGTGGTCGGTTATAAAACGCATGCCAAAATGTGTTTGGTTTTACGCCGAGAAGGTAAAGTCTTATGTAATTATGCACATTTGGGCACGGGTAACTATCATCGAAAAACCGCTCGCTTATACACCGACTACGGACTATTTTCTGCCAACAAAGAATTAGGTGACGATGTGCGCCGCATTTTTGTGCAGCTCACCAGTCTTGGACAAGTCAGTAAACTCAATAAACTTTTACAATCCCCGTTTACCTTACATAAAGGCATTCTGGCCAAAATTGAACGTGAAATTCAACATGCGCAAAAAGGCAGACCTGCGCGGATAGTGATTAAAGTTAATGCGGTGACCGAAGAAGAAGCTATTCGAGCCCTGTATAGAGCTTCGCAAGCGGGTGTGGAAGTCAAATTAATCGTGCGCGGTATGTGCTGTTTAAAACCAGGGATTCCCGGAGTTTCGGAAAATATTGAAGTCCGTTCGATTGTTGGCCGCTTTTTAGAACATCATCGCGTGTACACTTTTCTGAACGACGGCAACCCCGAAGTTTTTCTATCCAGTGCGGATTTAATGCATCGCAATATGTTTAGACGAGTAGAAGTGTGCTTTCCAGTGGAAAATAAGAAATTGCAGGAGCGGATTTTAGATAATTTACACGGCTATTTGTGCGATAACTCCCAAGCCTGGATCTTAAACAACGAGGGAAATTACGCCCGCGTGCAGCATGAAGGGGAAGCTATTTACCAAGTCCAAACTGAACTGTTGCGTTCTTTTGCTTAAGAGTTATGGCCCTTCAAAGTAGCCATTTTCATCCCATTGTAATTCTGTTAAAGCTCCGGGTAGACGTTTGACTTCTGTGGACAGACTACCGTCTGGATACAGTAAAAATTGCCGATAGCCCGGTGCCGTTTCATCCAAACTAAAATCAGGGCTGAACGGTGTAAATTGAAAAAAAGTGGAGGGATTCCCCAAAATTCGAAAACCGGACGTTTGCACATCAAGTTCTTGGTGGATATGTCCTGTGGTAATCACTTTGACTTGTGGATAGCGTTGCACCAGTTCTAAAAATTCATGACTATTTTCTATCATCATGGTGTCCATCCACTCACTTTGTGTAGGCACACAATGATGATGCGTCGCAACCATAGCAAAATGCTCAGGATACTGCTGTAAACAATTTTCTAGGAACTTAAGCTCCTGCGGTAATAAGCGCCCACCTGCATCACCCACAATTTGGCTGTTTAACAGAATCACTTGCCACTGTTCAAAGACTGCGTGGGGACGACAGCTCAGGGTTGCCGTATTGAGAATTTGTTGCATCAAGCTTAAATTATCATGATTGCCCGGTAAACATCTGACCGGAATGCCGGACTGAGCCAAATAATTAGCGATACGCTGATAACTTTGCACCGTGGGAGTTTGAGTTAAATCGCCAGTCACCAGCACCAGATCATAATGTCGCTGCTCGGCAAAGGCCTGCTCCAGAACGCGTACAAAATACTTTTCGGTCGCAATGCCCAACATCTTATCTTCAGATTCTGCTAAGAGATGGGTATCGGAAATCTGTAAAATGCTGAGTGCTTGCATCGTATTATTCATTCTCAATTGATCGTCTGATAAAGGATCTTAGAGTTCCTTTGAGGGTTATAACTCGCTTTTAAAGACGCTGGCAAAGTCTTGAAATCGGCAGGTGCAAAGCCGCGTTCAATAAACCAGTGTACCGTTTGCGTGGATAATACATATAATGTCTGTAATGACTGAAGCTTAGCGCATTTATAAATATATTCCAGTAATCGATGACCCCTTGCCGCATTTTGATAATCAGGATGCACCGCCATACAGGCAATCACTCCCGCAGGCGCATCTTGCAAACAATGCAACGCTGTACAGGCAATAATCATACGATCACGTTCGATGACGATGTAGTCGGTAATCTCCATCTCCAGTTTTTCACGAGAACGTTTAACCAATTTACCTTGCTGCTCTAAAGGGCTGATCAATTCCATAATGCCGCCAATATCTTGTAGCGTCGCTGCCCTTAATTCCTCATACGGCGTTGAACTGACTAAGGTTCCAACGCCATCGCGGCTAAATAGCTCTTGCAATAGCGCGCCATTGAGTTTGCGCTCGATCAAATGCACCCGTGCGACCCCTGCTTGACAACCATAAATTGCAGCACGCAACACCCTCACGATGGTCACGGGTAAATCTGGAAAATCATAAAGTAGCTGTTCCGCTTCCTCTGTAGTCAACTGCTGCAGTAACTTTTGGCTAATTGGATGAATCACGCTTTGTTCGGTTAATAAAATTAATTTTTCTGCCGTTAACGCAATAGCGATTTCAGTCGCCAACTGTTCAGCGGATAAATTAAAAACCTCGCCACTGGGCGAATAGCCTATGGGCGACATCAACACCACATTATGTTGATCCAATTGTTGTTTAATCGCTAAGGTATCGATACCCCGCACTTTACCGGTATATTCATAATCCACGCCATTAATCACCCCTATCGGTTTAGCGGTCACAAAATTTCCAGACACAACCCGGATTTTCGCACCCGCCATCGGCGAATTCGCCAACCCCATTGACAAGCGTGCTTCAATCTCGACGCGCACTAAGCCTGCCGCTTCTTTAACACAATTTAAAGCTAATGCATCGGTAATCCGCAATTGCTCGTGAAAGCGCGGCTGGATATTTAAATTTTTCAAGCGTTGATCAATTTGCGGACGGATCCCGTGTACCAAAACTAACCGAATCCCTAAGCTATTCAATAACGCCAGATCATGCACATGATGAGCAAAATCTTCATCTAACAGCGCCTCACCTTCAATGCAAATAACAAATGTACGATTTCGATGCGCATGTATATAGGGCGATGAACTTCGAAACCAATTAACAAATGCATCTTGATTGGGCGGGTTGTCTGATGAACTCGAGGACATAGGATTTGACGAATATAGGCAGGAAAATTAGGCGACAGTGCCCAGTGCTTTGAATTTGAATAGCACTCGGATCTAGGTTGCGTCACAGAAGGTAACAATAGTGGACAAATGTACCCAAATCCCCGTGGCAAGTCAATTAGCTAGCGGGAGTTAAATAACACGCAAAGCGCGCGCAGTGCTTTTGGCGTATTTAAATCACACATCTCTGAAATAGCGATATGCGTGTTCTCAGCTGAATTAATTGAGGGATATTTTAGTTCATGAAAAAGCAAAATGTTTAGGCGCGCATAGTCATGTTTCTTCAGTTCTCATGATCTACTAAAACGTGGTATTAATTACCTTTCACACTCATATCCAACTTCAATTCCTTGGCGGTTTGTACTTTTAACATATCGATCAAATCATTCGCAGCATTACTATTGCCAGCATTTCCTCCTAGCTGAATATCCGGCACCCATTTTTGTTTTTCAATGGCTTCGGCATAGCGCAAGTGTACAGTTTTCCAGGCTTCTAGTTTAGTAGCCAAGGCACCGTCGGCACTCATGACCAAACGTTTGTATTCGCCATCGCCTTCCCCGCGCAAAATTTGCTCCTGCTTATACGCAATTGCGGCGAGTCGCTTTTGTTCAGCTTCCAGTTTGCCTTGTTCTGCCACTAAGACAGCTTGGGTAGCTTTAGTGACCGCCACTTCTTTTTCTTTTTCGGCATCGACCACCGCCTGAACCTTTTCCTGTTCCTTGGCATAGCGATCTACCATAACATTTTTCTTACCCTGCTCTTCTGCGGTTAATGCTTCTTGACGCGCACGTTCGGCATCGGCTTTGGCAGTTATAATGCCCATAGTCGCCTCGCGTTTGCGCGAAATTTGATCCAGGGTTTTTTGTTCAAAATCCCAATCGGTAATCTGAAAGCCATTGACTTTAATTCCGTACATTTTGAAATCACTCGCATGTTGCACGGGCAGTCCGTCCGCACCGTATTTAATCACCGGAATATTACGGGTCATATGCTCATTGGTAGCCTCCTGCTTTTCAGTCACGGATTTTAATTCTGTAAAAAACTTACCATCCGCTACTTGTTGTTCTGCCCACTGCGTAAAAATTCCGCGCTTTTCCGCATAGGCTTCTTCCGAAGTCATTAACCCCGCAGTTAAGTTCATGGATTCTTCAGTGACGGTTCGGATCAGTTTTTGTGCGATAGCCGCACGGTCACGAAAATCTTTGTGTAAACGCAGCATCGTTTCTTCGTCCGTCGGCAAGGCAAAACGTGCCTTACCAAACACCGTGCCAGTTCCCCCATCTTGATAGCGCACGGCTATCCCATTGGCAACGAGACTGTTTTCGTTACTTTTACCCGCAGAGCCTTCCTTGTCAAAATCATAGGTGTACACATCCCAATACGGTTGAGTAAACCCAAAGCCTTTAAAATAAATGCCAGGTGAAAATTTAACTATTAAAGTTCCCGTAGGATACTGCACCACGGTTCGTTCCCCGGCATTATTAATGCCAAAACAAAAGTACAATATTCCCAAAACGGCTGCGCTAAGTCCAATAAACGCGAACTTGCTGTCCAGCAGGTTAAAACCAGGCATACGGTTTTTTAAAAAATCTTCGCTCATCTTGATTCAACTTGTTTGGGTTATCAACAATCAATCTCATATCTCTTTAACACTGATACTTTAGCTGGGTTTTCTGTTTTTTCCAAAACTTATACGCATAAAACGCTGCGTAAATATTCAAATTGATGGAATTAAGAAGTTTATTCCCACAAAGCAAGGGAGAGCATATCGAGTGACTTTAAAAGGACTTTCTGAAATTCACAAGTTTTTACTCTAACGTAAAGTTAAGGTGTAGGCGCGATAGCAAGTAGCGAGTAATCTGGATAAAACAGGGTGAAATCCGGGAACTCGAGGCTTCGATTTCCCGGATTGCGCAGAGCTTCATCCGGGCTACTGGCTGGCTATTTAAAAGTCAGCAGCGAGTCTATGGTTCGAGCTTGTCCAACAAACGGTAAAGATTGCCGTTCGCTACGCCCAGACAATCTAACCTTTGGTTCGGCGTCATTTCTTCTCCGATGTTGGCGCAGGCACAATACGGAGTTTGCTCAATTCGTTCTTAAGAAAGCTCGAATCGGCTTCAGGAGCAAGCAGTATTTCCCGAATGGCAGCACTGGCGATTGCAGTCCGAAAGTCGAATCCAAGTTGCAAAGAAGACGGAAATTCAATCAGCGAGCCGTCCTTTAGGGCGAAATGCCCGATGCCGATGGCAGACAGAGAAATGCGCAATTCCCGCTCTTCGCGGAAGCGGTCGCTGTCCTTTAGGTATGTGTAAAGGATTGGATTCGACAGATGCTCCTCGTTGGTTTGATGGGTACCCCAAGGTACATAATTGACCAACCTGTAATTCACGGAGAATATCTGACGGCAGCAATTGCTTTCATAGAGAAGAACAGCGCCCCCGAGGTTTAGTTCCGAGTTGAGCATAGCCCTCAGCTTCCCGAACTCGAACACGACGCAGGCTTTTCCCTTCTCGCTTCCGTTGGCGTAGATCTCCCAGATGTAAGGGGAATTCTCGATCGAAAAACAGCAAGCGTAGGTTCTGCTCCTGCATTGGTCGTAGTAGTCGGCCGCAGAGAAGTCGGGGGCCTTCTGGAATCTTGTGGCAGTATTGAGATGTTGATCCTTCGGCAACTGCCGCCCGTCATTTTCGTCGGCGTTTAGAAAGTCGGAATAGCTATCGATACGATTGAAATGGAGATAGTTGTTGGTGACCGACCTTAATAGGTTCTCGACCGTCATAACCTTGTACAGCAGTTGGTCATCTGACGGGATGCGCATGAATAGCGCGTGGGGCTCGACACTTCCGAGAGGTGCAAGAGGACGTGGATTAGGTGTTGATTCACTCATCTCGGAGCCCGGGATTGGTCATGCACGCTGATATGACGCCGAACCTTAGACATCCTACAAGACGTAAACATTGCGTCTTGTAGGATGTCTAAAATATTTGAAGAAAGATAATATAAATTTAAATTCAATAACATACAAAATATTAACCAGTGCCATAAAAAGAAAAAAATACATCACCTAATTATCTGGCAAGCTATTTAAGTTGCTGGGTCAAATTCGCGAGATCGTCTGGAAGCTACGAAGCGAATTTCGGGTTTATTTATTTAAAATACTCTTTAGTAACAAAACGCGCAGCAGCCAAAATGCGCTCTACTCTAAGCACATCGGAACATAAGATATAAAAATAACATATCTTCCGAATGCTACTACACGAATAGCTGGACCTAATGCTTCACGTAAGGGCGCTGCTTCGGGAAATTGGGTCAAATTTTGGCAACGTTCGCGTATTTCTTGCACAAATGACAACGCCCGACGCGGATTGTCGCTGGCGATAAAATCGGCAATTTCCTCCAAATCACTTTCGGCGACATCGGAAAAACGGCATTCCATCTTAAGTGTCAATTCTGATCCAGCATTCCCTGATATTTCGCTTCCAAGCGAGAAAAGACCGCCTCGGCGGGTTTAGACTCCGATGCCATGCCCTCGCGGATTTTTGCGCGGTATTCTTCAAGTTCAATGTTTTGCAAGCGTTCACGGTTTTCTAAACCGCGCAAGGCTTCACGTATCACCTCGCTGGCATTCGCATAGCGGCCACTGGCAACTTGTTGACGGATAAAATTTTCGAAATGATCGCCAAGGGCGTAGCTGGATGGCATAACACAAACTCTCTTAGGTATATTTATCAAATATTATAAACGATGCAAAATACCAGATGAATTGTCTTGTTTAAAAGAGCCTTGTACCGCTACAGATAACGCTTAAGCGAGCTGCTTGAATGCAACAGAGCGGAATCCAGGAATTCGAAGCTTCGATTTCCCGGATTACCCAGAGCTGCATTCTGGCTACAGACTCTCTAACCGCGTAAATCCTTCACTACGCGCAAAACTTGCTGCTCGTCGGCGATTTTTTCGACACTAAAGCCTAATTTTTCTACAAATCTTAACATCGGTTGGTTAACGGCTAGGACTTCGCCTTCAAAAAAGGTAATGCCTTTGGATTTGGCTTTATGGATCAGGGCCTTCATAATACGAGACCCTATGCCTTGGCGCTGGCTATCATCGGCAACCACTAACGCGAATTCGACCGATTGCCCATCAGGATTCATGAGATAACGCCCCACCCCTAATTCGCGTGGGGAATCTGCTTCGTCAGTAACTGCG
>SXIZ01000251.1 GCA_005779525.1 Methylococcaceae bacterium | reverse complement strand
GAATCTGATAATGCCTATATTCTGATGTCTAAAGCACAGCAAAAAGCGGGGCTGCAAGACCTCGCCTTGGAATCTATGGAAAAGGCACTGAGCATTAATCCAGGCAATAATGGTACGCGCATCAGTTTAGCCAAAATGTTTGTGCAGAAAAAGGATGATGCCAGAGCACTAAAACTGTTAACCGACGTTGATAAATCCAAAGCGCAAAATGCCGAGGTAGTTTCGGCATTAGCCGATTATTATGCCTCGAAACAAGATTGGGAAAATGCGGAAAAAACCGCTAAATCCATAGTACAGACTGCAGATAATGGCTTAGTTGATTTCAAACTCGGTCAAATCTACTACGCACAGAAAAAATATCCGCAAGCACTCGACGCTTACGAAAAAGTCTTAAAACAAAAACCTTTAGCCATCGATATTCTGGCTAATATCACCGATATTCAGCTTGCGATGGGGGAACCCGCTCAGGCCAATGAGCGGTTAAATAATCTTGTTAAACAACATCCCGATAACATTGGCTTGTTAAACTTACGCGGTCAATTATATAAACAGCAAAAACAGTTTAGCGAAGCTGAAAAATTGTATACCGATATCATTAAACGCAATAAGAATGCAGACTTTGCCTATAAAAATCTAGCTGAAATCTTTTTTTTGCAGAAGCAACCCGACAAGGCTCTGACGAGTTTTTTACAAGCGCAAGCAGCAATGCCTGAAAATTTAGACATCAAAATGGCGCTCGCTGAGATCTATGATCGTATCGGCAAAACCGACGAAGCCTTAGCAATTTATCAGGCTGCCCTAACCTTGTCTCCTGAAAATAAATTAATCATTAATAATTTAGCCGCACTGACGGCAACGACCACTGAAGACCCCGCTAAACTTAAAGCCGCCTTTGAGTTAGTCAAAGGCTTTAAAAACATGACGCAACCGGGATTTTTAGATACCTATGCTTGGTTGGCTTTCTTAAATGGCGATACCGATACCGCCTTAAGCAGTATGGAAAAAGTTGTGAAACTAGCGCCAGATTTTCCAGAGTTTAATTACCATTTAGGGGTAATCTATGCGGCTAAAGGCAAAACTGCTGAGGCAAAAACTGCGCTGGACAAAGCCTTAAGTAACTCGCAGCAATATCGCTGGACTCCCAAAGCCCAAGAAGCTTTGAGCAAACTTACATCCTAACATGTCGGCACCGCCAGAGTATTCAATTGAGCATGCTTCAGCTGAAGAATACTATAAGCCTCGGACTTTATTCAAAGCAGACGGCTCGCCCTCGTTCTATACTGATGCATGGTGTCGCTGGCGAGTTTTCAGCTTATCGCATTATAGAGTTTACTTCTCCCAAAACCACCCATTTGACTGGCTTGTTTGCGCACATAACAGCGCATTTTAATCCTACTTCCTAAGCACTCCTTTGAACTTACACCACACAATTAGATGGCTACAGCACTGCAATTCTTACCCGTGACCACTGAATTACACTCTGAGCAAGTGGCAGAGTTAGCCCGCATTATTTGGGAAGAACATTACCCCCCAATCACCGGAATGGCCCAAACGCGTTATATGTTGGCCAATTACCAGAGTTCGGCAGCAATCTTCCAACAAATACAGGACGGCGTTGTGTATTACTTGCTTTACGCAGCCGATCAGGCAATTGGCTATTTTGCATTGCTAAACGATCCGCAACTCCAGCAAGTCAAGCTCAGTAAACTCTACTTACTTAAAGCCTATCGGGGGCAGAATTATGGGCAGGAGATGCTGCAATTTATTACACTATGGTCTCGCACTATGGGTGCTGAAAGTATTTGGCTTACTGTGAACCGACAAAATGTTTCAGCCATTGAGTTTTATACAAAAAATGGATTTTTGATGGTCGGTGAATTACTGCAAGCCATCGGCGAGGGATTTGTGATGGATGATTATAAAATGCAACTTAACTTAATTTTAGCCTGACGTTTATGTTACTCAGCCTACTTATTCCGCGTTTGGCGCTCAATAGATTTTCTGCCTATTCTTTTATCCAGCGTTTCCCCCTTATCTACCCCAAAATATTCAATTTGGGTACAGTAAGGTTCAAGTAAAACCCAATTCAAAAATTGTTATGTTTTATACCCTGGATTAACCTGCACTATGCTTAAATATAGTTGCTCCCCATGCATCCATTTTTAAATTTTTGCTGCATAAAAGCGGCATTCTTACTTTAAATTGCCTCACATCGTTTAAATTTATGTCCTTAAATCAAGAAACCAATAAAAACGCAGTATTTAGTTTAGCTTTAAGTGCGGTTGGCGTAGTCTTCGGAGATATTGGCACGAGCCCGTTATATGCGATGAAAGAGGTCTTTCACGGGGGGCTTCCGATTGATGAACTGCATGTCTTGGGCGTTTTGTCACTCATTTTTTGGTCGTTAACCCTCGTCGTCACCACCAAGTACGCGATCTTTATCATGCGCGCTGACAATAAAGGTGAAGGGGGAATTATGGCACTTATGGCATTAGCCATTTTTGGTTCGCGCGATACTCCAAAACTGAAGAAATTTATCATCACCATCGGCTTGTTGGGTGCTGCTTTATTTTATGGGGATAGCATGATTACCCCAGCCATCTCCGTACTCAGTGCGGTCGAAGGTTTGCAAGTGATCGCCCCTAAGTTACAACATTACGTCATCCCTATCACCATAGCGGTGTTGAGTTTGTTATTTATGGTGCAAGCCCGTGGGACTGGGGCCATTGGCAAAATGTTTGCACCGGTCATGTGTCTTTGGTTTAGCATCCTGGGTGGCTTAGGTATTGCGAATATTATTCATGAACCCGGCGTGCTGATGGCGGTCAATCCATATTACGGCGTGCATTTACTTTTAGAATTAGGGTGGCGTGGTTTTTTAATCATGGGATCTGTCGTTTTAGCGATTACGGGCGCTGAAGCCTTGTACGCTGATATGGGACATTTTGGCCTGAAACCGATACGTTGGGCGTGGTTTACTTTTGTGTTCCCAACCTTGCTGTGCAATTATTTTGGCCAAGGCGCATTGTTACTGCAACATCCAACAGCCATAGAAAATCCCTTTTATTTATTAGCCCCGCAATGGGCTTTGTATCCTTTGCTGGTGATCTCCACTTTAGCGACAGTTATTGCATCCCAGGCAGTGATCTCTGGCGCATTTTCAGTGACGCGCCAAGCAATCCAACTGGGGTATTGTCCGCGCATGGTAATTTTACATACCTCGGGCGAAGAAATGGGGCAAGTGTATTTACCCGCCGTGAACTGGTTGTTGATGACCGCGGTGTTTGTGCTGGTACTCAGTTTTGGTTCATCCTCAGCCCTCGCCTCAGCCTATGGCATTGCGGTAACGGGTACGATGATCGTCGATACAGTGCTGGCCTTTATCGTCATTCGGCGCTTATGGCATTGGCAAGCCAGCATCAGCTATGTATTTTTAGTGCTATTTTTATGCATTGATTTTCTCTTCTTATCGTCAAATAGTTTAAAAATCGTCTCCGGTGGCTGGTTACCTTTAGTCGTCGGTGCGGTCATTTTTATGGTTATGACCACCTGGATGAAAGGGCGCGATTTAGTCGCTGAACACCAAGAAGAGAAGCGCCTGCTATTCGAAGAAATGGAGGAAAAATTTCGGGACAACCCCCTCGCCACCGTTAATGGCACAGCCATTTACTTGACGAGAAGTTTACATGGGGTACCGCAAGTGTTATTGCATAATTTGGAACACAACCATGTGCTGCACGAGCGTATCGTGGTACTCACCATTGTGACCACGGATGAACCGTATGTTGAAGAATCTCGCCGAGTAAAAATTCGTACGTTTGGGGTTAATCGGCACTTTTACAGGGTGAAGCTCTATTTTGGTTTTCAACAAAATCAGGATGTGCGCCGAGCGCTCACCTTGGTTATGCAAGAAGGTTTAGATCTCAACCCCAATAATGTGTCATTTTTTGTCGGCAGTGAGAAAATCAGCTTTAGACTTAAAAGCAAAATGCCAAAATGGCGGCGCTCAATCTTCAAATTCTTATTTCATAACGCGGCCAGTGCTATTGAATTTTTTAAAATTCCCGTGGAACGCGTTATAGAAATTGGGATACGCTATGAGTTGTAAAACGATGGTTAGTGCTCGGTAATCGAATATTGATTCTCGACGATATGCATTTACTTGCTTTATAAAATTCTAGCGTAAACCTACTGCTCACTGACATCGATTTGTAATCCTAGTAAGCGGAGTTGAGTCATATAAATTCCGTGCGTGTTGAGGTAGTCTAGGCATGTGCGGAATAAAATGACTGCTCCCTCAGCGAGGAACAACCGCCTAGAAAACAACTGTTGCCAAACGTCCTCAGCGCAACAGTTTCTGCACAATCAAACTACCGACCATATCCCCTTCAACATTTACGCTAGTTCTGACGGTATCTAAAATACGGTCTATCGGCAATAATATCGCAATCGCCTCTGCAGGCAGTCCCACCGACTGTAACACCATCACCATGGTCACCATGCCTGCACTGGGAATACCGGGCGCCCCAATCGCCGCTAACATCGCCGTTAAAAACACGATAAATTGTTGCGTCAGATCTAGCTCAACACCTGTTAAATTAGCAATAAATAACGCTGCAGCCGCCTCATACAGCGAAGTTCCATCCATATTTAGAGTCGCGCCCAAGGGAATGACAAAACCTGCGATTTCCGGTTTGACGTGTAAATGCTGTTCTACACAACGCAGGGTCACAGGTAAAGTTGCGGAACTGGAACTGGTCGCAAAAGCCGTTAATAACGCCGCTCGCGCACCTTTCCAAAAATGCCAAGGCGTCATTCCCGTGACTAAATACAGCATCAATGGCAGCAATACGGCGCCATGAAACAACGTGGTTCCTATAATTACTGCGATAAACTGCAACATCACCCCCAATAACGCTAAATCTTGTGTGGCCAGCAACTTGGTCAGTAACGCCATAATACCCAACGGTGCTAAATGCATCACCCAACTGACCATGCGCAAAGTGAGCTCTTGAAACTCCTGTAATAGCTGCAGAATATTACGATAGCGCTCGCCACCCGCTACCAAAGCGATGCCAATAAACAAGGCATAAATCACAATGGCTAAGACATTGGCTTTCGCCAACGCTTCGAACGGATTGACAAATAAACCATGCACTAGTGACTGTGCAAATGCTGCGGGAGTAATCGATGTGGTCGCATGCTGTTGCATGGCCGAATGAAATAAACTGATATTGAGATTTTTACCCGGTTCAAAGATATGTGCTGCACTAAAGCCCACCAAAATGGCAACCGCCATGGAGAACACAAAAAAGCCCAAGGTATAACGCCACACTTGTTGAATTTGGCTGTGCGCTCGCAAATTAGCGACCCCGACGGCAATCGAAGTGAAGACCAACGGTACCAAAAGCATTTTAAGGAGGTCAATAAATAACCCTCCGATTAGCGTACTGCCAAAAACTATCTGACTCGGAAAGCCTACATCCTTGGGCAGCGGCTGTAAAAGCAAGCCTAGAATAATTCCCAGTACCGTGCCAATGGCAATGCGCACATTTAATGAAAGTTTGGGCATAGTCATTCCTAAATATTAAGCCTGAGTTTAAAAGAGTCTTCGTAATATTAACGCTTTGTTTTATGATGCTGCTATTAATTCTAAAATTTTCTGCTATGGAGTCTTGCTTTTGAGTGCACCACCGTTGGTTGTTGATTTAGATGGTACGTTAATTCGTTCGGATTTATTGCTGGAAGCGGCGTTAATTTTTATCCGCACGCAACCTTGGTTAATCTTTAAATTACTGCTGTGGTTGCTGCAGGGTAAAGCCTATTTAAAAGCACAACTCGCGCATACGGTCCATATTGAAGTGGCAACCTTGCCCTATGACCCAAAAGTGATTCACCTCATCCATAGCGCACAAGCTCAAGGTCAAAAAATTGTATTGGCGACCGCTAGTCACAAACTATACGCCGATGCAGTCGCTAAACACTTAGGCGTTTTTAATCAAGTCCTGGCCACCGAGGGTGATTTAAACTTATCGGCACGTAAGAAACGTGATCAGTTAGTGCAAAATTTCGGCCATGCTGGATTTGATTACGCTGGCAATTCGAAAGATGATTTACCTGTCTGGCAGGTCGCCCGCCATGCCTATGTCGTCAATCCAGATAGCGGGGTCTACCGCAAAGCCCTACAGCAGGGGAATGTGCAAGCCCTTATTGCCACTGAGCACCCCAAACTTAAACTTTGGCTCAAAGCTTGTAGACTGCATCAGTGGATGAAAAATCTGTTAATTTTTGTGCCGCTATTAGCCAGTCACAGACTTGGGCACACTGATTTATTGTTAGATGCTGCTTTAGGCTTTTTATTCTTTGGCTTATGTGCCTCCAGCGTTTATCTACTTAACGACTTATTAGATTTAGCCGATGATAGACACCATGCCAGCAAACGCCACCGACCCTTTGCTTCAGGGAGTTTATCTCTGCAATCCGGACTTTTGGTTTTTCCAGTGTTGCTACTGCTAAGTTTTGGTGGCGGTTACTGGCTATTACCGTGGCAGTTTGTGGCCATATTGGCCTGTTATTACGCGTTAACCCTTGCGTACTCCATGTTATTCAAACGCTTAATGGCCTTGGATGCGATTACCTTGGCGGGGCTTTATACCCTGCGCATAATCGCTGGTGCGATTGTGATTGATGGGGAGTTAACCTTTTGGTTGTTGGCATTTTCGATGTTTATGTTCCTCAGCCTGGCGTTGGTTAAGCGCTACACCGAATTACGTATCGCCAGAGTCCAAGGCAAAACCGTAAAAGCGCGCGGACGCGGTTACTATCCCGAAGATTTAGAAATGCTCTCTTCGCTGGGTGCTTCCTCAGGCTACTTAGCCATTTTGGTATTAGCTTTGTATATCCAAGACCATAACACCATGACCCTGTACCAACATCCTAAAATTATCTGGTTAGCCTGTCCGTTATTACTATTTTGGATAACGCGAGTCTGGCTGTTGGCGCATCGGGGAAAAATGCATGATGATCCGGTGATATTTGCTATCAAAGATCGGGTCAGTCTCTGGATTGGAGCGCTTATGGGGGTAATATTTTGGGCCGCGACATGAGTGCAACAACATTATCTTCCTGGGGACAGTATCCCGCTTTTCCTCAAGCCGCCCGCCCCTGTTTTTGGCGTAGCGAGCTGAGCACCAACCTCAAGCAACTCATAAACCAATTCGGCAATACTTTAGCCTATGGCAATGGTCGAAGTTATGGCGACAGCTGCCTCGCCAGTTCAGATCATGTGCTAGCGACACGTGGCTTAAATCGCTTTATCGCGGCCGATTGGCAAAACGGGATTATCCGAGCAGAAGCTGGGGTCAGCTTAGCTGAACTTTTGCAATTATCAATTCCACAGGGCTGGTTTTTGCCTGTGACTCCCGGCACCCAATATGTCACGCTCGGAGGTGCCGTGGCGAATGATGTCCATGGCAAAAATCATCATGTACGCGGCACCTTTGGCTGTCATGTTCGGTGTTTCGAGTTACTGCGTAGTGATGCCTCTGCCCAAATTTGTTCTCCGCAAGATCACAGTGACTTATTTAACGCGACTATTGGTGGTCTGGGGTTAACAGGGATAATCAGTTGGATTGAATTGCAATTACTACCAATCCAGAGCAGTCTGATCCAAAGCTACAGCACGCGCTTCAATAATTTAGCAGAATTTTTTCAACTTGCCGCCGAACACGATAGCCAACATGAATATACGGTCGCCTGGATCGATTGTTTAGCCCAAGGCAAGCATTTAGGCCGGGGGATTTTTATCTATGGGGACCATGCCGAAACTGGCGAATTAGCAGTGCATCACAAAGCCAAATTAACCGTACCATTAACGCCGCCTATCTCCTTGATTAACTCTATGAGTTTACGCGCGTTTAATACCGTGTATTTTCATAAACATCCACCAAGCCTGCAACACGCTTTAGTCAGCTACGAGCCGTTTTTCTATCCTTTAGATGCGATTAGTCATTGGAATCGAATTTATGGTAAATCTGGATTTCAGCAATATCAATGTGTCATTCCTTCAGCATCCGCTGAAGCGGCGGTGCACGCTTTATTGCAAGAAATTGCAGCCGTTGGCAGCGGTTCGTTTCTGGCGGTGCTGAAACGCTGTGGTGATGTGCCCTCTCCCGGATTATTGTCATTTCCGCTGCCAGGGGTATCCCTCGCGTTGGATTTTCCACAGCTAGAGCCTTTAAACACGACCTTATTTTCCCGTATGGATAGCATCGTACGTGCAGCCGGAGGCAGACTCTATCCAGCCAAAGACGCCCATATGTCGGCCAACGATTTCCGCCACTTTTACCCGAAGTGGTCATCCCTAGAATCTTTACGTGATCCGGGTTTATGTTCACGTTTCTGGCAACGAGTTACTTTAGCATGAAAAAAATTGTCATTATTGGTGCCACCTCCGCCATTGCCATCGCCTGCGCGCGTTTATGGGCGGCCGAGCAGTCCGAGTTTTTTTTGGTCGGCCGTCATCAGGATAAATTACAGCAAACCAGCGCCGATTTAGTCGCACGTGGAGCCCAAGCCGCACATAGCTATGTGTTAGACTTAATCGATTTCCAGCAGCATGCTGCGATGCTAACTCAAGCGTTACAGACGTTGGGCCAGATTGATGTCATCTTAATCGCGCACGGCACCTTACCCGATCAACATCAATGCGAACAAGATGTGCATTATGCATTACAGGAATTTAACAATAATGCGCTCAGCGTCTTAGCCCTATTAACCCCGGTAGCTAATCACATGGCACAGCAAGGTTTTGGGACCATCGCCGTCATCAGCTCAGTCGCGGGGGACCGCGGACGCGGTTCTAATTATTTGTATGGTTCAGCCAAAGCAGCAGTCACGACCTTTTGTGAAGGCTTACGCGCACGCATGTTTAAAGTAGGGGTACACGTATTAACTATTAAACCGGGATTTGTGGCCACCCCAATGACTGCCGACCTGAATTTGCCTGCAAAATTAACCGTCAGCCCTGAAGTCGTTGCCAAAGACATTGTGCAGGCCATAGCCAAACGAAAAGATGTGCTTTATACCCCTTGGTTTTGGGCGTGGATCATGAAAATTATTATTCATATCCCTCGTGGAATTTTTAAAAAACTTAAGCTGTAATCAGCTATAGGAATTTCTTTAGGATAAGTAATGCGCATTTCTGATAAGCAACTGTTCAACGTTAGTGTTGATTACTTGTTTTTAGTATTTATCAGTGTGACCATGTTGGCAATCATCGTCACACTACTCCCGCCTTT
>SXIZ01000024.1 GCA_005779525.1 Methylococcaceae bacterium | reverse complement strand
GCTTAGGTTTACATACCACGCAAAATATTGTCACCAGCATTAGCTTATACCACCTGTTTAGTAGTCATAATGTGGCGCTAAACAACCGAGCAAAAGATATTTGGAAGCAGAGTGTAAATATTTCCAGTTTGAGTTTTACGTTAGCTTCAATGAGTACTGAAATCAATGCGGATGAGGCATTGTTAGCGGGGTTAATACATAATATCGGGGTACTGCCCATTATTACTTATGCGGCCACACTAGATTCAAAACAATACAACAAATTCGAACTCGAGGACACGATTGAGGTACTGAAAGGTTTAGTCGGCGAATTCATCTTAAGCAAGTGGAATTTCCCTGAAAGTCTGCGGCAAATCCCGAAACATACCAGCAATTGGTATTATTATGACAATCCTAAGTTGCAATTGTGCGATATCGTTTTACTTGCACGATATCACAGCCTAATTGGCAGTTCAGAGATGCATACACTGCCACCACTCAATACGTTACCCGCCTTTATCAAACTTGGAGATACCGCTCTTACACCAGATATGTCTCTGCAA
This sequence comes from Methylococcaceae bacterium, assembly GCA_005779525.1. Classification (GTDB taxonomy): domain Bacteria; phylum Pseudomonadota; class Gammaproteobacteria; order Methylococcales; family Methylomonadaceae; genus SXIZ01. Next base: position 17,608 of record SXIZ01000024.1, on the reverse strand, counting down.
GCATTGTACGATGCAAAAGAAAAAACAAGCGACGCGTTTAATTTCTTTCGGGGTTGAAATGAAAAAACGCTACCGGGTTGCAAGCGATCAAACTTGAAATGCACTTATGCAAGATAGTGTTTAATAAACATTTTGATTGCCGCCTTGGGTGCTTCTGTACTGACTATAGCCAAATGGTACAAATCATCAATTTCGGAAAAAGATAAAAAGGCGTATATTCCAAATCCTTGTTTACTAGTGAATTCATCATTTAGACTTTCAATAAATTCGCTACGTTCCATAACTGTTGGTGGGTGTGCTATGGATTTCATGATGGCTCCTCCCTATGGTAAGGTCTGACTACAGTCCAGCATATTCGATGCCATTGTCTGAAATGGTTAGTAGACAATGGCTTGCGTATTTTGCTTTTAATAGTTAGCGGCAGATTGAATTAAAACTTAAAGCTATTTTGAATTCACCCTTAAAAGAGAAGTCGTGTTGAAAATTAAGCAGCAGACGCCAGCGGACAATCAGCATCTTTCATTCAATCTGTCACTTGTTCAAAGTCACTAAGATCAATGTTGACGATGGAAAGTTTTGCCGCCTTTCACCACATTAGTTTTATGCAGGATATAACGATCGGCCCCCACACCGTTAATATGTTCGGCGTTGGCATTGAGTTGGGTGAGGCTATCTTCGCCTACAAGATAGTGACGGGTGGTACTGCCATCTTTGGCGGTGAGAGTCACAATATTGTTTTCCGCCTGGACAAACTTACCCTTTTCAACGAATTCCCGGTCAGATTTGCCAATAAAAGTAGTCATTAGCACGTAGCTGTTATTGGGGTTTAATACCAATTCAGTTTTGACACCTTTGCAGTCGTCACAGGGTGTAAAGCCTAAATACACACCCGAACCAGTAAGATTGCTGCTAGCCGCAGGGTGATGAGCATTATGGTCAGCTGCGGTCGCTTCAGCGTAAGCACTGCTAAAGGAGAAGGTAGCGGCAACGATTAACACTGATATTGCTTGGTTCAGGCGGGTTGTAATTAGGTACATGAATACTCCTGGTGTGGATGAAAAGTGTTACTTTTACGCTGTCCATGTACACGCTGGGCGAACATGGAGCGGATATTTGTCGGATTATATCGACAACATGCTTTTGCGCGAAGTACTGCAACATTCTTAGAAGCTTGGTTAATCTAACCAGCCACTAAGTGCCACTATTGCCAATGCGGTGATATTTATAATGCGACGCTTATTTCAATATTTCAAAGCATTTTCAAAATGATGATTCTGAAATGGCAAATAAATAACCCGGTTTTCGCCGAGTGCCTGATAGCATATCATTTACCTAGAAAAATGACTCAGAAAGCAAACAAATTTTTGTTCTAGAAGCCTCAGATACCAATGTTTTAGGCGTAATATGCGTAATAAGCGACTTGTAAAAAGTTAACGTGCTGTTTGGTCTTACTCGGGGCCAATTTGAGTAATGATCTGATCGAGTTCGTCTGGCATAGCTCTAGTGGACTCAATTATCTAGACGATAAATCTATAAATAAAGATGGGATTCACTTAATCCGCGGTAATTACTTCCGTGGCCAGTTGGTAAAAAATTCCATGTTCAACAACCCCCGGGATTGCGTTCAGCAGGGCATTGAGTTCTGCAGGCGAATAAGCTTGTTCAAAGACCACATCCAACACTAAGCTACCGTGTGAAGTCACTGCCAATCCGTCTTGGTTAGCATTGGGGCGTAATTGGGGATTGCCTCCCAATTTAGCGATGCTGGCTTGCACCAGTTGCCATGCAAAAGGCATGACTTCGACTGGGATGGGGTTGCGCTCTCCCAGATGCTGCACCCGTTTGCTACTGTCTGCGATTACCCAAAATGCAGAGCTTGCTTGTGCAAGTAATTTTTCTTTGACTAAGTCTGAGCCACGCCCTTTGAGCAAGGTTAAATCTGGGGTCACTTCATCGGCACCATCAACATAGACATCTAGCTGTTGACATTGCTCAATGCTAATGACACATAGCCCTTGCGATTTTGCATAAATGCCACTAATGACTGAGCTTGCAACCGCTGTGACCTTGAGCTTTTCCAGCTGTACACGTTGCGCAAGTTCGGCAATAAACAAATTGGCAGTCGATCCCGTGCCTAAGCCTACCAGCATATTATTTTGTATACGTTGCGCAGCTCGCTGCGCAATTAGTTGTTTTTCATTCATAGGTTTCACTCTGCAAGTGTGCGGTGCGCTTCTAGAATTACAATGGCTTACTGCAATGAGGCGCAAGAATGGCCAGTAAGCTTATTGCTCAAGGGTCACAAAGCCAATTTTAGAAATTCCTGCATGTTGAATTGCAGCGATAGCAGCAGCAACTTTACCGTAATCTACGGCTTTATCTGCATATAAATGCAACGCGGTTTCTGGATTACGACTCAGTTCAGCTTTTAACAAGCCTTCTAATGCTGGTAAGTCAGCGACTGGATTTTTATTGAGCGTAAGTACGCCCTGAGCATCAATGCCTAATTGCAAGGGTTGTGCTTGCACATCTGGGGTGGCGGTCGTGGTTTTGGGCAAATTAACTTTTACCGATTGTGTCAGCAGCGGGGCGGTGACCAACAGGATAACCACTAACACTAACATGACATCCACTAACGGAGTCACATTGATGTCACTCATGGCGTCTTGCTCTTCTGATTGGGTTTTAAATGCCATTAGACCTCCTTAGCTTGCTCTGTTGGCATATTTAAATGGACGATATGCATAAAGCCATCGCTGAAGTTTTCCATCGCTAAGCGGTGATGTTTAGCACGGCGCAGAAAGAAATTGTAGGCTAAAACTGCAGGTACGGCGACGGCAATACCAATTGCGGTAGCAATGAGCGCATCCCCAATTGGGCCAGCAACGACATCTAGACTCGCAGAGCCATTTTTGCTGATGTCTTGCATCGCATGCATAATCCCCAATACGGTACCAAATAAGCCCACAAAGGGGGCGGTACTGCCTATGCTCGCGAGTAGGGTTAAACCACTCTCAATCAAGCGTTGTTCTTCCTGTACTTGAATGCGTAGGGCTTGCTCTAAGAGCTCTTGCGGCGATTGGCTGTAGTATTTAAGGGTTTTAACTTTAGAACGTTGCGCTTCTTCTATCCAACTAAAACCCCGGGCGGCAATGCGTGCAAGCGGGCCGCGCGATTTTTTGTTTAAACTGACAATTTTCGCGGTGGCAATATCCAGCGAACCCCAAAAATAGTTTTCAAACATTTTGTTGTAATAATTACTACCGATAAACTGCCAGAGTTTGTAAAAAATAATCGTCCAGGTTATCAGAGAAAAAATAAGTAAAGTGTATAACGTTCCATCAATAATTAGTGTCGGGTTCATATTCAATGACATTAAAATCTCCTAGGTTTTACTGGCTTAATTTAAAAACTATGGGTACGGTCACGGTGCAAGCAACGTGTTTATCGCCTCTCCGTGCGGGAACAAATTTCCATTGTTGTACGGCTTCTACTGCGGATTCATCAAGTATTTCATGCCCGCTACTTTGCTCAACTGAAACATCTTCGCTGACGCCGTCCTCACTCACCCTAACACGCAGCAAAACTTTGCCTTCTAAGTGTCGGTTGCGGGCCGATGCAGGATACACGGGTTTGGGATTATAAGCGTAATTAGCATGATAATTGGCCTCTACATAAGTCTCGACTGCAGGTGGGGCAGGCGTGCGCACCACCGCAGGCGGCGTCACAGGGACAGGCTTGGGAGCAGGTGGTGTAGGCGCTTCGGAAAATGTAGCCGGTGCGGGTTCCGGTTTAGGTTTAGGCTTTGGAGGTAAGGGTTTAGGTTCTGGCTTGACTAGGGGGTTGGGTTTTTCGGGAACCACTTCCGCCTGTTTTAACGGTACGGCAAGTAGGGTAATCTCCGGCGGCGGGGGTTCTTTATTGACGCTTGGCAGCGGGAGGTGAATCAGCCAGTACCAACTTTTAAAGTGTAAGGCAGCGACCAGTAAGCTGAGCCAAAGCAGCATGCGAATCGGATTGGCTTCACTCATTAAGTTCATGGTTATTAATTCCTTGTAATGTATGCACACTGTGTGTTGTCAATATCTAGAATCACTTGTTTGGTATGCTTCTAGGGCACAAATTGCGGCTACGCTAAATCTGTGTGTCCAAGAAACACGTCTAGTTAAATTGTGGTTTAAAATTGCAGATTCCTGATTTGAACTGGGTTAGCGCAAAGTGCTAGGTTGCAATCCGCTAAAATCCTAAGGACAGCAGAGGAGCATTAGGTAAGTCAATGAGTTTAAGGTTATGCTCTCTGTCCGAGTCAAGAATTTGCATCGGTCTAAATCAATCAATATTTAACAATATTAACAAGCGAGTTCAGCTAAATCTGGATGCCTTATCAGGCAAATACTAAGTGCATGCCAGAGAGTAGTCTTCTAATTTCCCAACTAACTCAGGATAATATAACAGCACGTAAACGCTACAAATCCATCGCTAAGGCAATCGTCTGCTAAGACATGATATAAGTTATCAAAATCGAAATGTTTGTAGACTGGGCTTTAGTGCTTATGAGTTAACTACGCGGGGTTAACGCCTGAGAGTTATCGTTGATTAACTTAAACAACAATCCAAGTACGTTAACAATGCACGTAAGTGTAGCACATTCCAGAAAAACGCCGATAAAAATAGCTAAAATCTTCTAGAAAGAGATGATGGGCTATTCGATTCCATTCTGAGAGTAAGCTTTTAGTAACTTATAGCCATTTTTTGAGTAGCCAATAGCCAGAAGCCCCTACCAAGATGGCAATGCATAAAACCGCCCAGGTTTGACCATTCCAATTAATCAGATAGCGATCAAATTTGATCGGATCGGATACCCCAGGAATACTGGGTAAGTCGCCATCACCGCCAGCAACTTTTAATTGGCCTTTCATGCCTTTTTCCATATGTTGTGGAACTTCACAGTGCACCATATAGGTTTTAGGATCACTGGAAACAATTAGAGACGCAGTCTTTTTACCCGGCCCATAAATTTCGATGGTTAACATGCCATCGCGATATAAATATCCAGGTAAGCCATGCACCATCAACTGATGGCGAATATGATCATCATTGACAAAGGTTAAATTGATTTTGCTACATCCCGGAACCTTCCATTCTTGTTGATCAAAAGCAAACATTTTGCCCGGATATTTTTGGGCATGTTCATGGCCTGCGTGAATCGTCAGGTTAATTTCTTCAGAAATTTTGGGACAATCCTTAGGCAGGTTGGAGGTGTTTTCGCCCATAATCATGCCTTCGTCATCCATAGTCATGCCATTATGTTGCATGGTCATCGCAGCGACATTTGTGACGCCCAAGCAAAGTATTAACCAAACTAAGCTTAGAAAATTATTTCGCATGCTGATCGCCTTGTCTGAATCCACGGATTAAAAAGAGTACCAAAACAATAATCAACCCAAGCAAAACGCCAAAACAGATAATGCGCAGATAATCGGGATTCAGTAACTCCACATCCCCCAGCAAGCTAGCAAATTCGCCATCTCCCCATAAAGGCACTTCTTTTGCGTAAAATGCGGGTGAAAAAAATTCATCCATACCGCTGTGTCCGTTGGGCATCCCTTGCTCATTGAGTAAACTGGCATAGGCCATCAGGGCCATATTCCCTCCAGGACTCATACCGTTAGTGGTGATACCATTTTCGATATGGTCATGAAACATCCAGAGTCCAGGTCCGTAACTATGCACACCGTCATCAATGGTGGCTAAATTCAAGTCCAAGCGTTGTGCGGGAGCAATATCAAATACATCGCGGGTAATTTGCTGTTCTTTGGGGCGGCTCATGCCATCATAATCGGTGATAGTGGCTTTATGTCCGTGGATATGCAGCGCAATCGCTGAGTTTTGCGAGTTCGCGATGCGTAGCTTAATATTTTGATTAGGCTGAGCGACTATCAACGCATCGCGTAAGGTGTACGGGAAAGAATGACCATTCAATAAAAACTGATCCTCGTGCGCACCTGTGATGGAATATTGCCGATGCATTTTTTTATTAATCAAACGCGGGTCGTTAAATTCCTGAATAATGCTTGCCATTTCATTATCCACACTTTGGTAATGCAAATCGTATTCTTGCGCGTACTCTTCCAAGACCCCAACCGACGGGTGGCGGACATGCCCGGCACCAATATTAAAAGTTTGTACCCAGTTATTCGGACGGTTTTCTTCGACGATGAACATTCCGCTTAAGCCCATCATCATATGTTTATCGGTTTGCACATGGCAATGATACAGCATGGTACCTGCATGCCGGGGTTGAATCTCGTAGGTTTTGCTGGTTCCGGGGAATACGGGTTCATGATCCACACCGTCGTTGTCTTCACCCTTGGAATTACGCCAAGCGTGATCCACTCCGTGCAAATGAATGGTGTGAGGAAAATAATGCGTGTTTTCCAAGGTAATATTCACCCGGTCACCTTGTTCTACCCGAATTGCCGGAGAGGGGGCGCGTAAGACGTAATGGGTTTCGCGTGAGCGAAAATTTTTAGTCGCCATATCGCTGGTTTTCGGGGCAAATACCCATAAGCCAGGTTGGATGCCGGGCGCGGTATTATAGGTGAACGCCAGAAAATCACCATCAGGGGAAAAGCCATTTAATTCCATGACTTCTAAACGGATATTGACTTCATCTGGGTCGCCATCATGATCCAAATCAGTCCCCAACGTGATCGCATCTTGCGAAAAATGCGTGTTCATCAAGGTGCGCATCGAGACATTATTAGCGCCTTTAACGGCGACCGCAATATCATAAGGATTATCTGGATCGCATAATTGTGAGGCAGCAATTTCCACGCCATCAATCACTTGTGCTTGTCGCCATTCTGGATGCTCATTTTTACAAGGCGCTTCTTGGGTGCTCAGCGTAATATTGGGCTGTAAGTTGGTTGCTGGCTCAGCTCGGCGGCTACTATGTTTGTAATCGGGAAACAACCAAACGGCTAAGCCAGAAAGCAAAAGAATAAGGACACTGATAAAGATACGACGATATTTGTAAGGCATGTTTCGCTAAAAATTGAATGCAATAGTTGCGCAAGGACACTATAGACATGGGGCGCAATTACGAGTTCCCACTATTTTACCTGAAAATTCCTCCGCACTTTGGGCATTAATCAAAACCCTGGCAATCCAAAAGCAATAGGGCTCAAAACTATTTGCGCGAACTACGCAATATCCTGTTAGAAAAATTTTTAAAAAAATGAGTGAAATTTGCAATTTTTAGCTTATACTTACAAATAAGAATCATTATCATTAATAATGAGTAATTATAATAGGAGTTTCAAATGTACGTTTGCGTATGTAAAGCGGTGACTGATAAACAGATTAACTCTGCAATTCAAGCTGGCGCGTGTTCGCGTAGACAATTATTTGAATGTTTTGGTGTGGGTGGCGATTGCGGTAAATGTAACAAACACGTCAAAGAATTATTGCTTCAAGGTACGGCAAAAACCCCTATAATGCATAGCGCTGCAAATGACTTTGTTCTAAATGGGTAGTTACTAAAGGTGATGAAATGAAAGGCGATGCTAAAGTTATAGAGTTTTTAAATAAAGCGTTAACCAATGAATTAACCGCTATCAATCAGTATTTTTTACATGCTCGCATGTATAAAAATTGGGGCTTTGAAAAATTAAATGAAAAGGTCTATCACGAATCGATCGATGAAATGAAGCATGCGGACAAATTGATTGAGCGCATCTTATTTTTAGAGGGTTTGCCTAATTTACAAAGTTTGGGCAAATTATATATTGGTGAAAATCCGCAAGAAATGCTGGAATGCGATCTCAAATTGGAACATGAGGCGATTCCGTTATTGCGTGAGGCAATAGTGTATTGTGAAAGTGTACAAGATTTTGTCTCCCGTGAACTACTGAGCGATATCTTAGAAAGTGAAGAGGAACATGTCGATTGGTTGGAAACCCAATTTGAATTAATCGATAGAACCGGAATTCAAAATTATCTACAATCACAAATGTAATGAATCCAAAAAAGGCGCGGTGAGGCGTAATTTGACTCACCGCATCTTCTTCAAAACGTATTTCTACCCTGAAACACCCCGCAAGCATTAGCTAGTTTATTGACCAGGCAAGGCGGCACGCACATAATCTTGACCTTTAGAATGACAGTTGGAGCATATTGAAATCCCGCGACCTTGTGTGGCGACTGCACCCGGTTCTGCACTAAAGGTTTCGTACCAGTACCAGCCATTACCATTGGCGCTATCGCTTTGGGTTTTTATGCCGACTGCCCATCCTGTGACCTTATTATTATCTTGGCTATAAAATTCTTTAACCACCGCGGCCCCCGCTTGATGACTGACTTTTTTGGTTAAGGTATCAACTACGGACGGGTTAAAGTAAATACGTGATCTTGGGTGTGCAGAAGTTGAGCTAGGGTGCACGCTGGGATCAGCCGTCCAATTGCGGTAGATACCTGCACGTAAATAAGCATTTAATTTTTCTGCGCTATCGGGAGGCAAAGCAGCTTGCGGCAAGAAAGTGCTAATATCACCTGCGGTACTGACTGGGCCATTAGGTAACAGATAATAAATTTTTTGATCATCTGCGCGAAAGCCAAGGTAACTCTTGCTTCCTGGGTAGAAGCGATAATAATACCCTGCGCCCGATTGCGAGGTTTGCCCCGCAGGTGCAAACAGATCCGGGTAAATAGTTTCTGCCCAAGCAAAAATTGCATCGGCATCGGTGTTAGTCGCCGCCTGCACGGCGACTTGGGAACTGAAGAAAAATAGGGCCGCAAGCAGAAGTTTCATGAGTGCACCTCATAGTAAGTGAGTAGAAAAGCTGTGGTATGAGTTAAGGCAAGTAGTTGCCCTAACTCGAGAATTTTACCGTGGCAACGCAAAACCCACGGTGCTAAAAACATAGCATTTTATCTACTAAAATGCTTGGTTTTTTTTGAGCTAGAGCACATTATTGCTGTAATGCAGTGCGGCTTGTAGTGCAATCCTTGGTTTCATCTCCTACGCTAACCCAACTGATAGTTGATTATTCATGGTCAAGGTCTCTGAATCTAGCCAACTGCTGCTACTTGTGCTTTGGTAAAGTTCTACACTTCTTCGATGCCAGCATTCGGTGGATTTAGTGCCGATGTGCTCAGTGTTTCTTGCATCCATAGCGCCACACCTAACGCTAACGCCGCACAGCTACTCACGTAATAGCCAAACCAGTCTGGATGTCCCAAAGTTTTCAGCCACAGTGCCAGATATTCTGCACTGCCTCCAAACAATGCAACTGTGATGGCATAAGGTAGGCCCACACCCAACGCCCGAATATGCACCGGAAATAATTCCGCCTTAACGATGGCATTCACAGAGGAATAGCCTGAAACAATGACTAAAGCGCAAAAATACCAACCAAGGGCAGAAGCAATCGATTGCGGTTGTGCCAGTTGCTTAAGCAGTGGAACGGTGAAAATAGTGGCGCCGACTCCAAAAGCAATTAAAACCCGACGGCGTCCCAAATAATCCGAAATCCAGCCAACCACAGGTTGGAGCAACATAAACCCCAACAACGCCAGCAAACAAATCAGGGTAGCATCATCCTTACTAAAGGCCGTGGTATTCACCAGAAATTTTTGCATATACACTGTAAAAGTATAATACGACACTGTACCGCCAGCAGTCAGGCCAACGACTGTGAACAGCGCTTTGGGATAGTTAAGCAACTCGCGCACATTGCCTAATTGACTCTGCGTGTCCTGCTGCTCCACAAAAGCCGTGGTTTCTGCCATTTTTCCACGCAGATTGATCGCAATTACTGCCAGCAGCGCACCCACCACAAACGGTATGCGCCAACCCCAAGCTTGCAGTTGTGCTGCCGTCAAGCCACTGTGTTGTAACAGCAATAACAAGGTTAATGCCAAGATTTGTCCGAGAACAATCGTGACATACTGAAAACTGGCGTAATAGCCACGTTGTTCCGAGCTAGCCATTTCACTCAGATAGGTCGCAGAACTCCCATATTCGCCCCCGATACTAAAGCCTTGAAGAATACGGGCAAACAACAATAAGGCCGGAGCCCAAGCCCCGATTACTGCATATCCCGGAGCACAGGCAATGATCAGCGACCCCAAACACATCAAACACACTGAAAACACCAGCGCATATTTGCGCCCTTTACGGTCTGCCAGACGGCCTAACAACCAACCCCCTAACGGGCGAAAAATAAAACCTACCGCAAAAATGGCTGCATTATTTAATAGCTGCGCCGTTTGATCTCCCGCGGGAAAGAAAATCGGCGCAAAGTACAAAGCAAAAGCCGCATAAATCGCCCAGTCGAAATACTCGACTAAATTGCCAATGGAGCCTCTAAAAATATTCAATAAACGATAGTGATGGGAATGCTGCGGCGAAGCTATTGGGGATTCTGGCTGGGATGGCTGACTTAAAAACGGGTTTTTCATTTTGATATTTGATCCTTAGAATCTTACTTTCGCAAAAGCAATAGTGGAATTTTTACGTCTATAACAACCATTGTTGCATACGAAACATCAAGTATTAAAGACCCGCGTTTAATGGAGCCTGACAAATTTCATGACGCATAAAAAAAACGTATGTCGGGTTAGCGCAGCGTAACCCAACAGCATAAAGGACAATATTTTTAGCAATTTTCATTATGGTAATGCAATAATCAATAATAAGAATTGCTAGTTTACTGACGCGCTATTGTATAATTCAAAGGGATAAAATGGACGTAAATTTAATGTTTAAACAGTTCAAACAGAGATTCCCTGTCATCCGACGACGTTAAGAGTTTTAGTCCATGTTGTATTTCTTGCTGGCTGCTAGGCAAACATATTTTACGGTGACACTTTGAAACAATCCTTTTTTGATCTTAATTATTCTGATTTAGAAACACTGATTCAGCAGCAGCATTTTCATCCCTCGGCCGCCAGTTTATTGTTCAACTGGCATTATAAGAAAAAGGAAGTTCAGCCTTGTTACACTAATATTGCCAGAGCTGCCGCGGACTATTTTGCCGCGCATTTTGACTATTCGCTGCCTGAAATCGATAGTGTGTATGAGTCCCAAAAAGATCGTACGGTAAAATTTCTATTTAAGCTGCAAGACCAGCTCACTGTAGAAACCGTGCTGATTCCGTTTAATCAAAAATATTCTATTTGTTTATCCTCGCAGGTTGGTTGTGCGATGAACTGTGCGTTTTGCTTTACCGGGCAACAAGGGCTGAAGCGTAATTTGACTACCAGCGAAATTGTCGGTCAATTTATCCAGGCATGGCGTTGGTTAGCTGAACATCGACCCGGGGAAGAGCGGATTTTAAATATTGTATTTATGGGGCAAGGGGAGCCGTTACATAATTTTGATGCGGTCAAAAAAGCCTGCGAGATTTTTTTAGCACAGCATGGTACGTCTATTGGGGTGCAAAAAATTACCATTTCCACTGCAGGCTATATTCCAGGGTTGCAGCGCTGGAGTGAGGAAATCCCGGGGGTGAATTTGGCGTTATCGCTGCATTCTCCGCTGACTGCCAAGCGCAATGAGCTTATACCGCTGAATAAAAAATATCCTTTAGCAGAGGTATTGGCCTATATAGACCAGATCCCGTTAAATAAAAAGCAATTCGTGACCTATGAATATATTTTAATTAAAGATTTCAATGACTCGCCCGAAGACGCGGCGCACTTAGGACGTCTGCTATCTGACCGACCAGCGTATATCAATTTAATTCCATTTAATGCTTTTCCGGGGGCGCAGTATCAGCCACCCTCGACTGCAACCGTTGCGGCGTTTAAAGCCCATTTAGATACGTATAACATTCCGACATTGATCAGAGATGCTAAAGGAGATGATGTTTTGGCCGCCTGTGGGCAACTGAACTCTAAATATCAAAGCTCGGAGAGAGTGACGCGTTAAGTGGTCAATGCTTGCTAGTTTGCATGATTACAAGCTGAAAGCATCCGTGGCATTAACTATCCTTGGATTTGATTGTTGTGATACCAGCTGATGAATTCTGAAGCGGGCATGGGGCGTGCGATTCCATAGCCTTGTCCGATATGACATCCTAAGTGTAATAAGGCTTCAAAGTGTTCTTGCGTTTCGACCCCCTCGGCCACGGTCGTTCGATTAAAGGTTTCTGCTAAGGCAATAATGCCTTGCACTATCGCAAAATCCCCGCTGTCAGAGAGCATGTCGCGCACAAAACTTTGATCAATTTTTAGGGTATTGGCGGGCAGTTTACGTAAATAGGCGAGTGATGAATACCCGGTGCCAAAGTCATCCAATGCAAAGCTGACGCCCATAGCGATGCAGGTTTCAATGATATTGCTGACTCTGGAAATATCGGCGAGTGCTGCGGTTTCCAAAATTTCAATTTGCAAAAACTGCGGTGCAATGGTGGGATGTTGTGCTAATTTGCTCGCTAGCTGCGCGGTAAATTCTGGCGATTGTAGGTGCTGGGCGGCGATATTAATGCTGATTTCCACTTGGATATTTAGCTGCTGCCAGTGTTCCAATTGCGTTAGCGCGGTTTCAATTACCCATGCGCCCAGGTGAATTTCGAGTTCCGAATTTTCGATCATCGGCAGAAATTCTATCGGAGGAAGTAAGCCGCGCTCAGGATGTCGCCAACGGATTAAGGCTTCGGCGCCGACAATGCGGCGGTCGATCATATTCACTTTGGGTTGGTAAAATAATTCAAATTCTTGTGTTTTGAGGCCTTGTGCAATGCGTTCGCGAAATTCACGATTGAGTCGTATGCGGCTGTCCTGTTGTGGATCAAAAATATGATAGCGATTTTTGCCCGATTGCTTGGCAAAATACATTGCCTGATCCGCATGGCGTAATAGGGTGTCTGGATCATGATCATCCAACGGGTACAAGCTTACGCCGATACTGGCTGTGACGCGAAAGATAATGCTGTTGATACTGATGGGTTGTTCTATGGCTTCCAAAATACGATCAATACTGGCATAGCAACTTTCATGGTTGTCTATCCCCAACAGCAAAATCACAAACTCATCCCCCCCTAAGCGAGCAACGGTATCACCTCCGCGTAGGTTATGCGAAATACGTTCTGCAGTTTTGATTAGGACTTTATCACCCGCTTCATGGCCGTAGGAATCATTAATCGGTTTAAAACCATCTAAATCTAGATAGCAAATAGCGACTAATTTCTTCTCGCGCTTGGTTTGGGCTAAAGCTTGTTGCATACGATCAACGAGTAACATCCGATTAGGGATTCCGGTCAACGCATCATAGTGGGCAATATGCTCTAATTGTTTTTCATGTTGTTTCAATAAGGTAATGTCGGAAGAGATACCTACATAATGCGTTATCCTTCCGCTTTCATCTGAAATCCCAGAGATGGTTATCCATTCGGGATAAACCTCGCCATGTTTGCGCCGATTCCACACTTCACCTGCCCAATGACCTGTTGTGTTGATCGCTTTCCACATGTCACGGTAAAATTCGGCATCATGGTGCCCTGATTTGAGAAATCGTGGATTCAGGCCTATGACTTCTTCGCGACTATAGTCGGTAATTTTGCTGAAAGCATCATTGACTTCTATGATTTCTAAATTAGCATTGGTAATAATGATACCTTCCAAGGTGCTTTCAAATATCTTGGCGGTCAAGCGCAGTTTTTCTTCGAATTGTTTACGCTCGGTAATATCCGTGAGTGTTCCCACATAGCCAAGTAACTCGCCTTTTTCACTAAAGTTAGAGATTGCGCGTCCCAGCACGTGTTTAATGCGGCCGTCCTGAGTATTAACCCGGTATTCAGAAATAAACTCTCGACCTGCGGCAAACGCACTATCCCATTCTTGCTGCACTCTTTGCCGATCTCCGACGTACAACGAATTCTCCCAATGATTACTTAAGGTGGAACTTAAAGTAAATCCGGTCAGGTCTTTCCAGGTCTCATTCACAAAAACGCATTTACCCGTAGCATCGGTTCGGTAAATCACCACCGGGGCAATAGTGGTTAAATCTCTAAACCGGGATTCACTCTCGCGTAAGGCATTTTCCCATTTTTTGCGCTCATGGATGTCATTGTTGACCCCATACCATTTGATGATTTGTCCTGCCTCATTGCGTTCTGGCAAGGCTTTAGCTACATACCAGCGATATTCTCCCGAAAAATGGCGCAGTCGAAATTCACATTCATACGGAAACCCAGTTTGCAGCGAATGTGTCCATTGATGTAAGGTTCGTGGAAGATCTTCGGGATGTACCGCGGTTTGCCAATTATCTTCCAGCATGGCGTCTAGCGAAGTATTAAAAAAATCTAAAACGCGTTGGTTAACATAATTAATTCGGCCATCGGGGGAGGCGGTCCAGATTTGTTCTGGCAATAGGTCGCTTAAATTGCGAAAGCGTTGTTCGCTTTCCGCTAAGGCCCGTAATGCCAGATAGCGTTCGGAGATGTCCTCATGAATCAGAATGACTTCGCCAATTTGCCCTGTGGGTAGTTTTATCGGGTAGATAAAGGAGCGAATCCAGCGTGAGTTCGGCGGGCCTGGGTAGTAATGATTTTCGGCGGGGTTATAGATGATCGCAGGCATTTCGATAGATTCGCCTGCAAAGCCTTTTTCGATAAACGGCATTAAACCTTTATCGATCAGTTGCTCGTCGTGTAATACGTTATAACCTAAGATATCTTCTGCATGCGCACCCCATAATTTTTCCCACGCACTATTTACCAGAATTGTCTTGCCATCCGGTGCAAAGACTTGGGTGCTAAAAGGTGATTGTTGGATAATGGAGAAGAACCGATTACGGGAATCTTCCAGCATCAGGTTGATATGGTTACGTTGTTTGCTGATGACGGCAAGGGTAATGCCAACAACAGTCAAAATTAGAATAAAGAACCAGAATTGTTGTAGGCCTGTTTCTGCTAAGTCATCTCCAAAAAAGCCAACGCCTTCCACGGCACCCAGTAGGGCTTGGATGGAGACCATGGACAGCATCAATAGCACGCCATGGCGCCCAAAGTAGACTGCAGCCAAGACCACAAACAAAAATATCCAATAACTATTGGCTAAAAAGCCAAAAAATGTATTAAACCAACCTAAAAAAACCACTTGCCCAGTTAAAAATGCTAGAACGAAGAATCCTAGCGTTTTAAAAATTCTCTGGGATTTAAACCAGTAATCTGGCCATTTTTGCCAGACCAAAAACAATGGTGTACCTAAAAGCATACCCAAGGAATCTGCTTGCCACCAGTGCCAAATATTATTGGCAACGGTATGCAGGTCAAGATAGCCATAGAGCAGTAAAGTGATAGGGCCAATTAAAGCACTGATACTGGAACTTAAGATTGCAACGACCGCAAGGGTTGTGAAATCTTCAATCGTCGTAAGGCTACTGTTAAATATAAAAAAACGCTGGAGTAGTAGTGCAGCGCTCAAAGTTTCTAAAGTATTCCCAATGGCCAAAAAGATTGAAACTTGTATAGGATCATTGACCATCAGGCCTGCGGCGAGCGCGCCTAAAAATATTCCCGGCCAGAGTTTTTTACCGCCTATCAGTAAGGCATAGAGGGCAAACCCCCCAGGGATCCAAAAAATGGTGACATTACCATTGGCAGTAGAAAAGGTCAGTACCAGCCGCGCAAACACCGCATACACCAACGTTAATGCCAGCAAATTGAAACAATCTGCCCACTGGTAAATGCATAATTTTTTTAGCCAGTGTGTTAGATAGGTATTCAGTTTGGATTGCATAGGTCACTCAACGAAGCATTAAAGTACTCGGGAAGATAACTCAGTCTGTTTAAAATGCTTGCAAACAGTCGGAGCTGAGGTTTAGGGATGCAGAGCAAGGTTAATTCCTGCTTGCAGGTGCAGTCGTTAGGAACAATGTCATGCAAAAACGGAAGCTTAATAATTATAAAAAAGAGCACATAAATAAACCTCAAGCTTAGAGGTAACACCGCAGGGAAAGACTATTGCCAGATGAGAAAATGCGCAACAACGGAAACCTTGGGCCAAGCCAGAGGGAGTTGGGTGGAATATCTTCGCGGAAATTGGCACGCAGCGCTTATTTATCATCAATAACATGGACTAATCCTCTCGAGTTCAGTTACTCGCTATCTGATCAACAATTGAGTAACCAAGGTTACACTGTCACGTGTTTTTATCCCATTTGCCGCTAGCGAACATCGGGCTGTCTGCTCTTTACGTCCATTAACTTTGATCTACAGTGACCTAGTGGTCATTCTAAACATGGTTTTATAGACAATTATGGTCGTAAATACCAGCTATACAATAAAATTTTTAATTGTAGTGGTCATTGTTGCAGCAGGCGGGATAAATTCTAAGCCGCATTAGCCGTGCTTAATCCAGGATATTCAAGGCTTAATTGACTATGACTATACTAGAAACAGGGGCGTTTCTAGAGTAACGGAGGAAGCTCAGTTAAAGTCGGGTCCATGCGGCAGGTGGATTATTTGCTACGCCGTACTTTAAAAAAATCCAACAATAAAGTAGAGCACTCGGTTTCTAACACGCCTCCGGTCCAGGCGATTCGATGATTTAAAAACGCAGCATCCGATAATTGCAGCGCATTACACACGGCACCACGCTTAGGATCATAAGCGCCAAAAACCAAACGCTGCAAACGTGCATGGCTTAACAGTCCCATACACATCACACATGGCTCCAGGGTCACATAAATACACGCATCGACTAAACGATAATTTTGTACAAGCTTCGCGGCCTGACGCACGGCTAAAACCTCGGCATGCGCCGAGGGGTCATGCAGTATAATCGGCTGATTCCAACCTTCGGCGATGCATTGATTATCTTTGACAATGACCGCACCGACAGGCACTTCCCCGTATTGCTCGGCCCGTTGTGCTAGGCGGATGGCGTGACGCATCCATTGCTGATCGATTTCTGCTGTGCTATCCATTCTTGTTTGTATGCGGGCGTGGCTAGGAGTAAAAGTTAAAAATAACGGCTAGTCTAACAGGGAGACTTTGATACGGGTTAACCAAAGTATTGCGCTGAATGTTTGCTACGTAACCTACCAAACTCAAACAACATGTTCCCTAAGCCACTCTTTCAACGCTGCATTCATACGAGTTTGCCAGCCTTTGCCAGTTGCACGAAACGCTTCCAACACATCTTGATCAAAACGCACAGTGGTTGAGATTTTGATAGGTGAAGGTTGCTTGGGCATCCGTTTAAACTGCATCAACTCTGCCGATGTGAGCGGTTGATTATCTTCATCAGTTAATGCGGCGGCGTTAATAGCCGCGTCTTCAAGGTCAGTTGGACGAATCAAATTGGGTTTCATAATGGTTAAACTCCCGTTGGTTGGCTTTCCGTAAGCTAATAATCCGCTTAACATCCCCACGCTCAACAAAAACGACGCAATACAAACGACTTTTATCGTGAGCTAAAGCGATTTTTCTTGGCTCTCCATAGTCGCGCCGCGTATCGATCCAGATTAAAGCATCAGACCACTCCAAGCATTGGACATAGGCTAAAGAAACGCGGTGTTTTAAAGTATTGGATCAGTCTTTTGCAGGATCAAAATCAATATTCATTAAGCTATTGTAGTAACAAAATTGAGGTTAAG
>SXIZ01000250.1 GCA_005779525.1 Methylococcaceae bacterium | reverse complement strand
GGCGTGGGCCAGACCAGCCAAATGGACATCATGCCCGGCCAAAGCACGACCTACGTGATCAAGCCCAGGGTCGCGGGCACCATGTATTACCACTGCCATGTGCAGCCACATTCCCATATTCCCATGGGGCTGCAAGGGATTTTTATCGTAGAAGAAAATCGTCCAAATAATTGGGTGCAGTCGCTCAATGTTGGGGCGGGTCAAGTGCGTCATCCGTCGGTAGCAGTGACAGAAAAATATGTTCGAGAATATGATTTGCACTATCAAAGTGCTGATAAAGAGTTGCACGAAAATGTAGCGCGTTCCGCTAACGATCCCCGTTTAATTGCTAAGCATATGAACATGGATTATGACATTACCGAATCTGGTCCAGATTATTTTATGTTAAATGGGCGCTCGTTTCCGTATACCTTGCGGGAATCTTTGATTCATATGGGTAAAGATGAAAAAGTCAAATTGCGTATTTTAAATGGTCATGAAGAGTCGTTTGCGATGCACATTCATGGTCATAAGCCCACCGTGACGCATTATGACGGTGTGGATAACGGGGTGGGTTCCTACATTACGCGAGATGTACATGGCATGGTGCCTGCCCAACGTTTAGATTTGGAACTCTCAGGTCAGGATGATGGATTGCATAGCTACGGAGAAGGGATATGGATGTTTCATGATCATGTCGAAAAATCCTTCACTACTAATGGCACTGGTGAGGGTGGCGATATTAGCTTGGTGGTCTATAAGGGATTTTATGATGAACGCGGTATTCCAGCTGCGCAAGGGATGAGTCTTGCGCCTTACTTTACTAAAGAATTTTGGCAAAAAAATTATCCCATTTGGCAAGATTACGATGCTTGGCGCAGTTTAGGTTTACCTGAATTAAAAGGCGATCCTGCTAAAGCAAAAAAAGGTGATGCAGCGCCTAGTGCTAAGCCGGCAGTTTCGGCGACTACTTTGCCTGTTGCCGATAACTCCGGGTTTACACAATTATTATCTGGCTTAACGCTAGGTGTAATTGCCTATTTTGGGTTTGCTTTTTTGACTAAACGTTATCAAAAACGGCTGACCAATCAAACTGAAGATTGATTTGCTTAAGAATTCTTGTAAATTAAAAATGTTATGGCATGTTGAAGCTTGCAATGTACTGCAAAACATCAGCATTTTGGAGTGATGTGGTTAATTTAATTAGGATAGTTGTTGAGGGGTAGCTCTCAAAAAAATAATAACAAAATGAGGAGTGATTAATGTCTAGTGTATTAAATGAAGTTTTATTGGCAAATAGAGAATATTCGGCAAGCTTTGATAAAGGTGATTTGCCAATGCCTCCTGGTAGACGCTTTGCGATCCTAACCTGCATGGATGCGCGTTTAGATCCAGCAAAATATGCTGGTTTAAGTGAAGGTGATGCGCATGTTATTCGCAACGCAGGCGGAAGAGCCAGTGATGATGCTATTCGCTCTTTAGTTAT
The DNA here is from genome assembly GCA_005779525.1 of Methylococcaceae bacterium. GTDB lineage: Bacteria > Pseudomonadota > Gammaproteobacteria > Methylococcales > Methylomonadaceae > SXIZ01. Next base: position 1,937 of record SXIZ01000250.1, on the reverse strand, counting down.
TTCTTATAAATTACTCGGCACCAAAGAATGGTTTGTGGTACATCATACCGATTGCGGTATGGAAACCTTCAATGATGAAATTATGCGGCATTTACTTGCGAGTAGCCTAGAAACTGCAACAATAGATGCTAATGGCTGGCGCGATACTGGCGCAGGCCCTGGTTCTGCAGAAGCTAAGCATATTTCTTGGCTAACGATTAAAGATCAAGCTGAGAGCGTTATTGAAGATGTATCTCGCATAAAAAATCATCCGCTGGTTCCAGCTGGAATTCCAATATACGGCTATGTTTATGATGTTAAATCAGGAAAATTGATTGAGATTCCTGAAGCAACAAAAATTGGTGCTGCAAGCTAAATATTTTTACTGCTAATTACAGCATTAAAATGGATCGTATTAAGCTTAGGTTGCTGGTTCGATCCATTTTTTTTGCATTCTAAATTTAAGCCAGTGAACGAAAAATGCATTAAGTATGGAGATGGATAATGACTGATTTTAAAAAATACGTATGTGAGATTTGTGGTTACATCTATGACGAAGCGTTGGGTGATCAAGACGCTGGCATTGCCCCAGGAACTCGTTGGGCAGATATTCCAGATGATTGGCGATGCCCTGAATGTGGTGCTGATAAAAGTGATTTCGTCTTGATTGAATAAGCAGGCAAAATTAAAGCGTAATCCATTGGCATTTGACCGACTTTGAGGTGGTGTGTGCTGTAACCTTCGGTCTCTAGGCTAAAAACATTTCCGTTAAATTCAGTTGATATTAATTTATTTCTTATAAGATCAACTGTCATTCACATTGGGCGAGAATTATAAAGCTCATGTCACTGATTAAATATTGTTTGGCTTTAATTGCAACACACTTTTCTCTTCAAGGTTGGAAGCTCATGAAACACAAATTACGCATAATTACTGTAAGTTCAATTCTGTTATCAGCCTGTGCTACAGACCCCTATACTGGGCAATATGGTGTCAGTAATGCCGTGAAGGGAGGGGGTGTCGGTGCGGTAGTTGGAGCTGGTGCGGGCACCTTGTTTGGTGGTAACGATCTAAAAAATGCGGGTTTTGGTGCATTGGCTGGTGCTGCTGTCGGGGCGGCTGTGGGCGCTTATATGGATCACCAGCAAGAGCAAATGCAACAATCTCTTCAAGGAACTGGAATAGAAGTGCAGCGCACCTCGGAAAATACCTTAAACTTGACTATGCCAAGTAGTATAACTTTTGGTTTTGACTCGGCAAATTTAACGCCTCAAGCGCAAACAGCGTTGGATTCTGTGGCTAATATTCTCAATCAGTATCAGGATTCAAAGATAAATATCACTGGGCACACCGATGATAAAGGTGCTGATGATTACAACCAAAAATTATCTGAACGACGCGCATCGAGTGTGTCCACTTATTTGGTGCAACATGGAGTAAATTACTCGCGTTTAAGTCAGCAGGGAGCGGGGGAGAGAATGCCAAAATTTCCAAATACGACCGAAGAAAATCGTGCACAAAACCGCAGGGTAGAATTGACGATTATCGCAAATCAAAATGCTGGCGCTCAGCAACCCCAAGGTAGCCCTCAGCAAGGCTACCCGCAACAGCAGGGCTATCCACAACAACAGGGATATCCGCAACAGCAGGGCTACCCGCAACAACAGGGATATCCGCAACAGCAGGGCTACCCGCAACAACAGGGATATCCGCAACAACAGGGATATCCGCAACAGCAGGGCTACCCGCAACAACAGGGATATCCGCAACAGCAAGGCTACCCACAACAACAGGGATATCCACAATAACGGGGTTACCTGCAGCAGTCAGGCTTGCTCGCAGTAAATAAAGAAGATTGGCTTCGTTCCTTGGTTGTACATTTTTGGGGTGCCCGTGTCCATTTTGGGGCTGGCTTCTGAAAGCAATTTAGGGTGCTAGTTGTTATTGTTATAAGTTGT
>SXIZ01000249.1 GCA_005779525.1 Methylococcaceae bacterium | reverse complement strand
GGCACTCGTGAGTACTACTAACGCGCTCACTGGCAGCGTTCCTAGTAGTGCACAAATTTTAGATCTGGTCGGTTATGGCTCGGCATCAGCGTTTGAAGGCACAGGGCCTGCACCCGTATTGAATAGCGTGTCTGCCCTGTTTCGCTATCAAGCGGGTTTAACAGACACCCAGAATAATGCCGCAGATTTTTTTGTCGCTGAGCCATTACCCAGAAATTCTTCCAGCTTAGCTGCGGCCCCAGTTCCACTGCCCATGAGCCTATTAATGCTGGGTTCGGCGATCAGCGGATTACTATGGGCGCCACGTCGCACAGCGCAATCCGCTAGCTGATCCGATGTATAGCGTGCTGGTCCGAAGATTTATCTAAAGCTAAAACCTTTAGATAAGTGGATTAAGTATCACGCACAACTATTGCAAGAGGCTGCGTTGCTTTATTGCGCAATTCATCTTGAACTCACTATTGCGGACCCACTCAGGTAATTTTGAAAATGTCCAGCTTTGAGAGCGTCTTAGGCTACTCAAAGCTAAGGGCCAGTCCGCATTCCATTAGCCCACCTCGACTGGAGATTAACATGCGCAGATTATTTGTTTTATTGGTTTTACCGCTTGCAGCAGCACTGCATGCTGCAGAATATCAAGCCGTTCCCGTAGTCACCCAAACACTGGTGGCACCACCCTTGCTGCCGGAGCATCAACAAATCGACCTATCCGGCCCGAAAAACATTCAGGTCAAAATGACCATCGTCGAAAATGAAGTCGAAATCGCCCCGGGAGTAAAAATCCATGCGCCATCGTATAACGGCAGCGTGCCTGGACCGATTATCGTCGCGCACCAAGATGATTATGTACAACTGAATCTCATCAATCCCGCCAACAACTCCATGATTCACAACATTGATTTTCATGCAGCGACAGGAGCGTTAGGTGGAGCGGCGATCACCAAAGTTGCGCCAGGACAGGAAGTGACCTTGCGCTTTAAAGTCATTAAACCTGGGGTATTTATTTATCACTGTGCCCCGGGGGGTTTAATGATCCCCTTCCATGTGACCATGGGCATGAGTGGTGCATTAATGGTATTACCGCGTGAAGGTTTAAAAGATCACAAAGGTAATCCCATCCATTATGACCGGGCCTATTACATCGGCGAGCAATCCTACTATGTCCCGAAAGATGCCAATGGTAATTACAAACACTATGACTCCATTTTGGCTTCGCTGCCGGATGTGTTACAGGAAGCCAGTAAACTCACCCCGACGTTCGTGGTATTTAATGGCAGTGTCGGTGCCTTAACAGGCAAGAATGCTTTAACTGCAAAAGTAGGCGAAAAAGTCCTATTGATACATTCGCAAGCCAATGAAGACTCCCGTCCACATTTAATCGGTGGGCATGGTGACTTAGTCTGGGTCGGTGGTTCGTTCGACGACAAGCCCTTAACCAATCAGGAAACGTGGTTTGTACCTGGAGGTACGGCCGTGGCGGCACTGTATGAATTTAAACAACCCGGGACCTACACCTATTTAAACCATAACTTGATTCAAGCGGTGCAATTAGGGGCTTTAGCACAGATCAAAGTTGAAGGTACCTGGGATAACGATTTGATGGAAGCCACGCCCCAAATTCCCCATAAATAACAAAATCCATCATCCAGGAGGACAGTATGCCCATTTTAAAAATTTTGACCTATATAGTTTTAGCTTTAAACGCCCTGACGAGCTCTGCTGGCGACAGCACTAAAGGCCAAGCTCTGAGTAGCGCGTGTAGCAGTTGTCATGGCACTTATGGCTTAAGTAGCTCTGAAGACTACCCCAATCTTGCAGGCCAAAAACAAGCATATCTGATTAGCGCCTTGCAACAATATCAAACAGGACTGCGCAAAAATAGCGTAATGCAGGCGATGGTAGGTCCATTAAGTGCCAAAGATATCGAAGATCTAGCCGCATTTTTTGCGCAAAATTTGGTAGCGCCCAGTTACTCCAGTACGACTAGACAATTACAATTGCCGATAGTCAATGTGAGTACGGAGTATTATCAAGTGGTCTTACGCCAGCTTTCGGATACGGGTTTTGAGGTGCAAATGCTGAATAAGCTAAACGCGCAGTGATTTGAATGTTCCTCGCCCTAAGTTAAACACTAGCGCGAGGAATATTACCGAAAGTTTGCTAATAACTACACATTGATACTCGCTGGCAGTCGACTAGGTTGTAAATAAATATACGGTGGCCGCGATTGATTACGTTGTTGAATCTGTTTATCAATCGCCAGTAAGTCGTCTTTAAATTGTTGCAGCGGACCATTCGCCTGAGTCACCCGGGTATCGCTGAGCTGCGAACTATAAGGAAAGCTATTCGTTTGGTACTCGCCTAACTTGGTATAGTAAACCGAGCCTAACAACCATAATAAATCTAACTGCGCTTGTGCCACGGCTATGGGCGGAAAGCTCTGTAACCAAGTAGCCTCGGTATTTCCGGTGACAGATGTGTAAGCCAACAAAGATCCGGGGAAAGCAGGTAAATAACTCATCAAAGTACTTTGCGGAAAATTCACTGCCGCATGTTGTGCAGAGGCGGTAAAAATCACCATTGTGAGCACATCGGCTAATTGCGCCTTCGTTTCAATAGCTTTATAGCCTTTCACTTTGCCGGAATCAATCAAATCTTCGGTCATGGCTACTAATTCGCTATCTGCGAGTACGCTAGCATCCTCTGCATAATAGATAGCGATATAGGCCGTCACCCATTTATGAATCGCCTCCCAAATCAACAAACCATCATCGCGGTACGGAAAATTGGGAAATTGCGCGCTATCCAACAAGCCGCGCAGTTTTAAATCAGTCGGCAACATCGTGGCATAAAAATCAAGATTCAAACGATCAGCACCCGCCGCCGCTTGCACTGCGTCAATATTGGCACCAAACACCTGATCAACTCCCCCGCCTTCATCGACCAGCATACGTGCAGCTAATTCATTGATAAACAAAGTCCCTTCTAAGTGTGGCGTTAACAGCTGATATAACGGATGACTCTTTGCTAAATTTCGTGGAGTAGCAAGTGCAAACGCTTCGATTAATAAATGCGTACGTGCCAAGTGCAGTAATAATTCCAAATAATTGGTATCGGCATTTTGTACCAAGCTTTTAGCAAGTTGCCAATCCCAATAATGTGCATCTTCTACATTACTGCTGGCGTACACGATAGGCTGTTTGGCACCTGGATTTTGCGACGCTTGTATCGCCACGGGCAGTAATTGACTGCGATCCTGCGTCAGTGCAAATAAGGCGATAGGCGCATATACCTCGGTCGTGACACTGGCATTTAATTTAGTACCGGGATGCTCCGCTAAAGCCTGTAATTCCGCATAGTCCAGAATATATAAG
>SXIZ01000248.1 GCA_005779525.1 Methylococcaceae bacterium | reverse complement strand
TTAAGCCTATGACATTGAATTGGTTTGACGGACAAACACTTCTAACTACAGAATTCAATAGAAGTGAACAAGAGTCATCAAATAACACATAAACGGCCTAAATATTTACTGGAAACACTAAGGCAATCGCGCTTAAATATTATGTAATTTAAATCAATGGGTTGATTTTTTATCAAATGATTCTTTTTCGCTTAAATTGCAACAATTATAAAAGCATAAGCTACAAGCTATTGATTCATAATATACTTATAAATATTAAGATTACTCAAATGCAATCAAAATGACATAAAGCTAGCTAAACATTGAAATACAAGCGTTTATTGTTTTAGAATTGATGTTTTTTGCATAAAAAATATGTCGCCATCCATTCACTGCGGTCATTCTTCTGCGTCTAATGCAACTACAGCAGTGCAAGAGCTCTATACTCAATTAGCAGATCCACAAACGGAGTTAGTTATCTTCTTCTGCTCTAGCCATTATGATCTAGAAGCACTGGCATTCGCCATCAATAAGCTATTTACAAATATTCAGGTCATCGGCTGCACTACCGCAGGTGAAATCGGCCCCCAAGGTTATTTAGTGCATAGCATCTGTGCAGCAAGCTTCTCCAAGTGTGATTTTACTTCCGTGTCTACTTGTTTAGACGCTACCAAAACACTGAGTCCTGAAGCAACCCATGCGGCTATTCATCAATTACTTGCATCGTTAGATCAAAAATCTGGGCCCCAGTCTGGCGGCAATCGCTTTGCCTTACAGTTAATTGACGGATTATCGCAAGCCGAAGAATGGCTAAGTCAATTGCTCCAGCGTGCTTTGGGTAAAGTGCCGCTCATCGGTGGGTCGGCAGGCGATGATCTTAAAATGAATTCACCTCAAGTTTTTTATCAAGGATGTTTTCATGCGCATGCGCTAGTGTTGGTGATTATCGATAGCCTATGCCCCATTAAAATCTTTAAAACTCAAAACTTCATCGCAGGTCGCGAACCTTTGGTGGTTACGGAAGCAGACTGCAACGCGCGCAAAATATTAGAACTCAATGGTTTACCTGCGGCAGAAGCCTATGCACATACCTTAGGGATAGAAATTCAAGCACTTAACGCTGTAATCTTTGCCTCTAGCCCCATGGTAGTGCAGCTAAATGGCAAACTGTATGTCAGATCAATTCAAAACTCCAACCCTGATGGCAGCTTATCTTTTTACTGTGCAATTGACCGTGGCATGATTTTAAGAATAGCTCAGAGTGTTGATCTGGTAAGCGACCTGAAATCAGCATTTAAGCAAATTGAACTCACACTTGGTCAACCCCAACTCATAATCGCGTTCGATTGTGTGTTGCGCAGATTAGACATTGAACGTAACAATCTTGCGCCCCAGATTGAAGCCATTACCCGCCCTTATAACACTTTAGGATTTAATACGTATGGTGAACAATTTCTAGGTATTCATGTAAATCAAACATTTACCGGCATCGCCATAGGACACCACCCGCATGGATAAAGATATTGCACACAACATGGCGCAACACCAAGAACTTGAGCATCTGCGCACAGAAGTTCATAGACTACAAAAAATGGTAGATGTGTTAATTGAGCGTGCAGAGCAATCCATGATGACGCCCAATTCGGCCTTTGATGTCTTTCAAGCGACGGTATTATTAGAAGACCAAGTTCGCTCTCGGACGGCAGAACTGGAAGCCGCACTGCATAACAATGAAGTAATCAGTCGTGAATTACAGTACACCAAAGAAAAAATAGAAGAAAATCAGAGAATTCTTAAAAATATCGTGGAATATGCGCCTATCGGCATGAGCATCATCGATGCCACGCATCGCTATACTTTGGTGAATCAAGCCTTTTGTCAAATAGTTGGCTATGAAAAAGCCGAACTTATGCACATGAGTCCGATGGACATTACTCACCCGGATGACAAACCCGTATCTTTACACCATCTAAATGGACTCTGGAGTAGCTATTACGATACATATCAATTAGAAAAGCGCTATCTACATAAATCTGGACGACCAGTCTGGGTTAAGCTGACGGTATCTACTATTTTTGATACCCAAGGGATACCAAATATTTATATTGGACAAGTTGAAGACATTACAATCAAACGCCAAGCAGAAGAAAATCTTCGACTAGCTGCTAAAGTATTTAATTGCAGCAATGAAGCCATGATGGTCACCGATCAGCAAAACAAAATTGTTACCGTAAACAATGCTTTTAGCAAACTGACTGGATATACTTTAGCTGACGTTATCGGTCAGAGCCCATCAGTACTTGGCTCGGGTAAACATGATCGGAGTTTCTACGAAAACTTCTGGAAACAATTAAACGTCAATGGTTGTTGGGAAGGAGATATCTGGAATAGAAAAAAAACAGGTGAAATTTTTGTCGAACGACTTTCCATCAATACGGTGTTTGATAATGCGGGCAGAATTCAAAACTATGTGGCCTTGTTCTCGGACATCACCGCCGAACATCAAGCCGCTGAAGTGATCTGGGAACATGCTAACTACGATGCCTTGACTAAACTTCCTAACCGACATTTATTTTTTGATCGCCTAGAGCAAGCCAAATTACATGCGGACCGCACCAGTAAATCGATGGCATTAATGTTTATTGACCTTGATGAATTTAAAGCAGTCAACGATAACCTCGGACATCAATATGGAGATGATCTGCTGATTCAAGCCTCTGCCCGCATCAGTCAAAATGTACGAGAGTCAGATTCGGTCGCCAGAATGGGCGGCGATGAATTTACCATTATTTTCCCTGCCATGACCCAGACTAAGCATATGGTGGAAATCGCCACCCACATTAATCATGCACTTGCGAGTCCTTTTGTACTCGGCAAACATGAAGTGCAAATTTCAGCGAGCATCGGCATCGCCTTTTATCCTCAGGACAGCCTTGATACCCAGCACTTGATTGATTGCGCAGATAAAGCAATGTATCGTTCTAAGCAACAAGGGCGCAATACCTTTAATTTTTTTGCCTTTCTCACGTAGTGATAACCTAGCTCGTCCTTAGCCAAAATGTTAAAAAAAATATGTGCTATTACTTCGCTGACAAATTGCTGAGAGTGGCTTTGCACGAAACGGATTGCTGTGAGCGTAGACGGTTAAAAGTATACGCCCACAGCTATAGCAAGGAGATTAATTAAAAGCTTTCAAACCCGTCATCGAATAAATTATTCTGGGTAAATTTTTTGGATTGCATGCTACCGCCTTTTGCTTTCTGCGGGGCAGTTTTAGATTCAAATGCGGTCATTTCAAATTGCGCACCTAAATTAAAAAAGCGCATCAGTTTTTGCAATTGCTCTGCTTGTCCGGTCATCTCTTCCGCAGTTGCCGCCAACTCTTCACTGGCAGCCGCATTTTGTTGGGTAATATGATTCATTTGGTTCATAGATTGATTAATCTGACTCACACCCACAGATTGCTCTTTAGACGCCGCTGAAATTTCTTGGACTAAATCCGACGTTCTGCCAATACCTGGGACGATGGTCTCAATCAAACTACCTGCACGCTCGGCGTCTTTAACACTGTCTTCAGCTAATTTTCCAATCTCTTGGGCGGCGACTTGACTGCGTTCGGCCAACTTGCGCACTTCGGCAGCAACCACAGCGAAACCTTTTCCATGATTGCCAGCACGCGCTGCTTCAATCGCGGCATTCAACGCCAACATATTCGTCTGATAGGCAATATCATCAATAATGCTAATACGTGTCGCGATAGCTTTCATGGCGGAGACGGTTTGCTGTACTGCTTCACCCCCTTCAATGGCTTCTTTAGCCGCTTTGCCCGCCATAGTATCGGTGATACTGGCATTTTCAGAGTTTTGATTAATACTCGCCGCCATTTCTTCAATACTGGCGCTGGTTTCCTCAACACCCGCCGCCTGTTCGCTGGCCGCTTGCGAGAGTGATTGGGAGGTGGCACTGATTTGTTCTGAGGCGTTTAATAATTGGCCCGCAGAGGTCATCACTTCGGTCACTACCCGAATGAGCGCATTCACGGTACCGTTAACACCGTCTTTGGTTTGTCCAAATAATCCTGGATAATCTTGAGTAATCGTTTGCGTTAAATCACCCGCCGCTAAAGCTTGTGCGACGCGATTAAAATCTTTCAAGCCAACTTCGGTGGTTTCGACCAGTTGATTGATACCCGAACTGAGCGTATGCAGTACCCCTTCTTTGCCTGCTAAATTAATACGTTGACTAAAATCACCATTTACAGCGCCTTCAACTAATTCGGTCACTTCATTCATCGCATTGAGTTCAACGGTGCGGTCTAACCATTCCACCACACTGCCAATGCGTTCCCCTGATTCATTAAAAATGGGGTTAGCACTCAGATCAAAAATCCGTGCGCCTAAATACACTCTGGCGTGTTGCGTGCTGGTAAAAGTAGCGAGTAGATTTTTTTGATGTTGCGGATTTTTGTGGAAAATATCAATATTACTGCCCATCAAAGTGTTAACACTGAAATTCGGCAGGGATTTACGTACTTCTGACTCGGCATCCCTTAAAACGTCAATAACTCTTTTATTCATGTAAATGATATTGCGCTGCGTGTCAGCAATCATCACCGCAGCCGTTGCCCCATCTAAAGCCAGTTTGACGCGTAAATTTTCATCGGCGATGCGTTTAATTTCTGCTTCGGCTTTTAGCATTTCGGTTTGATCAATCCATTCGACCACGCTGCCTAAGCGTTCGCCCGAACTACTGAAAATGGGATTAGCATTCAGATCAAATACCCGCTGACCGATGGTAATGCGCGTATTATGCGCTTTGCTTAAATGTGTAAGTAAGTTGCGTTGATGCTCGGGATTTTTATGAAACCTATCAATATTCGAACCAATTAACTCATCCACAGTAAAATTCGACAATTCTTTACGAATATCCGTTTCCGCCTCACGCAAGACTTTGTTGACCGATTTGTTCATGTAAATAATATTGCGTTGATTATCCGCAATCATGACTGCAACACCCGCACCATCTAAAGCAAACAAAATACGCTGATTTTCATCTGCTATGCGTTTAGCTTCAGCAATGTCATAACCTAATTTGGTTTGCATCGCTTTTAAGCCGAGTAACACTTTACTCACTTCATCGTCACCTGAGACGTCAATCAGCGAATTAAATTGCCCATTAGATATTTTGCCAAACACGTCAATAGCTTGCGCTAATGGCCGGGTAATGGACCGACTAATCACTAATCCCAGCCACAGGATTAATACGATTGAGCCCGCTAAAGCACTTAAAGCAATCGTTTGAGCATTTTGGTAACGTAAACTGCCATTTTTATATTCTAGTTCTGCAACCTCAAGTTGCAATTTTTTAAGCGCTTCAATATCGCTATCGACCATGGGGTACAAGGTATATACCCCCGACGCTAAGGATTTTGCCTCGACGTAATTTCCAGCACGTAAGGCTGCAGCCATCGGTTCAAAGGCTTGTTTGTTATATTTAGCATACGACTCTTGATACTTGGCTACCAAGGTTTTTTCCTCCTCGGTTAAATAGGTTTGGATATAGCTATTCCATAAGGAATTGATAGTTGCGCTATTCTTATCAATGGTTTCGAGTGCTTGCATACGCAAGTGGTCGTCTACTTTGACATTGGCGGTCTGAGCATCATTCTGTTCCAAAATTTTTTGCACAAGCAGCTTATTATCCAGAAACAGTTCGTTTATCGCGGACAAATCGCGTAATGGAATCAAGCGATCTTCATACACCGTTTTCAAGCTTTGTTGTGTAGCATTTAAACTATACAAACCTTGAAGCGCAATTAAGATAGCTACGATCACCGCAACCACATTCACACCCGCTAAGCGCGAGGATATTTTTAAATTTGCAAGCATGCTTTTAAATCTCCATAACAGCGTGTTATTGATGACCTTACCCTGACTAATGCGTAAATTGCCTGCTTTCCCCTCTCGAAACAAGCGATAGGCCTGCTCAGCGGCAGCTATTTCTTCGCGCGAAGGCTGCGTACGCACCGACATATATCCCGTGATCTGTCCTTGATTAAAAATGGGCGTGGCATTGGCGTTAACCCAATAAAAATCGCCGTTCTTACAACGATTTTTGACTACCCCGGTCCAAGGCCGCCCTTGCTTTAGATTACTCCACATATCAGCATAGGCTTCAGCTGGCATATCCGGGTGCCGCACGATATTGTGTGGTTGTCCGATCAGTTCGACCTTTGAAAAACCGCTAATCGCTATAAAGCTCGGATTCACATCGGTGATATTGCCTTGCAAATCCGTGATGGACACGATGATATCGTTGGCAGTGAAAGTGACTTCGCGCTGGGTAACAGGTTGATTAATTCTCATAAGTCCTTCGTACTCTAATGTTCTATGCTTAAATTGATAATTTCATTAACTGCAAGTACTTGCTTAATCTCAAGTATGACCAAAAACTGCTCATATTTTTTAGCCATACCGGCAATAAATTCATTACGTATTCCAGTGCCAAATGCAGGAGGGGCTTCAATCGTATCTGGATGAATTTCGATGACTTCATTCACCGCATCCACCAGAATCCCGACTTTTTGCGGTTTTTCAGAGGTCGAGCTATATATGTCAACAATAATAATGCTGGTGCGTTGTTTGATTTCGGTCTGCCCCTGTCCGAACCGGGCAATTAAATCCACGACAGGGACCACCACCCCACGAAGATTAATGACGCCGCGGATACACTTGGGCATCATGGGAATCAGCGTAATCTTGTCAAATTCGATAATTTCTATGACATGCAATATGCCTAAGGCATAGATTTCCTGCGCTAAGGTAAAGGTCAAATATTGCCACGCCGCCGAATCGGGTTCATCGTTATCAAAAGCTTCAAGTTCAAAAAATGACGACTCAGGAGCAGTCGCTACGATAGTACTCATGTAAATCTCCTCCTTAATACCCGTAGAATTATTTTTTTAGATACAAAAGTGATAAGCAATCAACAACCGACTAAGTTGAAGGTGTCAGAGCGTTATGACTGTTTTCTGCCTGCAACGCCATTAAGCCTGCAATATCGAGTATTAGCGCAATTTCCCCATTGCCCAGAATAGTCGATCCCCCGACACCGACTAAATGTGCGAAAAAGTCTCCGAGCGGTTTTATCACGGTTTGGAATTCGCCCAATAACGCATCGACAATCAAGCCACATTTTTGCCCCGCATACTCTACCACCACGACGTTTTGACGATTTGCCGCTGAGGGCGGGAGGGTAAACAAGGTCTGTAAATCTATCAGCGGCAAAATCTCCCCGCGTAAATCCATAAAATGCGACTGCTTAGCCTCGGGTTTAGCGACACACTCAAGAATGCGATTTAACGGAATAATCAGGTAGGCATCACTCACCTTCACTTGAAAGCCTTCGATGATTGCCAACGTCAAAGGTAAATAAATTTTTAGCTGGGTCCCGATTCCGGCAGTGCTTTGAATTTCAATGGTGCCGCGTAATGCGGTAATATTACGTTTGACCACATCCATGCCTACGCCCCGTCCAGACAAATTCGACAGTTGCTCGGCGGTGGAAAATCCGGGTTCAAAAATGAGGTTATAAATTTCTTGCTCAGTTAAATTGGCATTTGCCGCGATCAAACCGCGCTCAATTGCTTTAGCCAAGATCTTGTCACGTCTTAAGCCTCCGCCATCATCACTGACTTCGATCACTAAATTGCCAGAATCGTGGTACGCATTTAACTTTAAGGTGCCTTGGACGGGTTTGCCTGCTTGGCGACGAATTTCTGCGGTTTCGATGCCATGATCCATTGCATTACGCACGAGATGGGTTAACGGATCCCCGATTTTTTCCACTACGGATTTATCAACTTCGGTATCTCCGCCTTCTATGACCAAGACTATATCTTTTCCCAACTCGCTACTAATTTCACGCACTACTCGTTGGAAGCGAGAGAAGGTCGCCCCAATGGGGACCATACGCAATTGCAATGCACTGTCACGGACTTGCTCAACCAAGGCCCCAACTTCAGCATTGGCTTCGATTAAACGTTCATGTTTAATTTCTGCGGCACAGACATTGGCACTCGCACAGGCAATAATTAACTCGCCGACTAAATCAATCAGATTATCCAGACGCTCGGCATCAACGCGAATACTTTGAGTTTCTCGTGTTTTTTGCTCGCGATTTTGTTTTTGTTTTTCAAGCGCAGCATCGACTAAGGGTCGCGGAACAGCTTGCTGATCGACTAAAATGGCACCGAGGGGTTGATTATCCGTGTCGCTATCATCCTGATTTTGTTGCTGGCGCAAACCTGCTTCCAACTCGCGCTGGGTAATCAGGCCACTATGCATCAGGATCTCACCCAGAAACATATCATCTTCCGGCAAGGCTTGAATCAGGTTTAAATAATCTTTAAAACTGCTGTCTGGAGGTAAGATATGGATTAAACTATCTTCCCGCACAAACTCAAAAGTGCTTTCTAGCTCAGCTTTGCTGGCATTCGTTTTTAAGTCAATTTCAAAACCTAAATAACAACTCTCGGGATCAAAGTCTTGAGCAATAATTAAGGCTTCGGTCACACTGGTTAACGAAACAATCTCCCCAAGTTTTTTTAAGTAATAAATAAAGGAAACCGGGTCCATCCCATTACGGAATGAATCGATACCAAAACGTAAGGAGATATGCCAATTACCTGATTGGGTTGGCGGTGACGTGGTTTTTTCTGCAGTCGGATATTCGGGCTCGGCGATAACTTTGCTGGCAGGGGCAATGAGCAAATAGGGTTGTAATTGCCCAATCAAGCTGGCACTACGCTTACTGAGCTGACTGTCGTCACTCGACTCCTCTTGAGTGTAATGCGACACTAAATCTTCAATATGATCCCGGCAAGGCAACAGTATTGCAATCAAGGCACTGCTCACAGGTAGAGCACCGCTGCGAATATTATCCAATGCACTTTCAACCACGTGGGTAAATGCCACAATCGCATCTAAACCAAAGAGCCCAGCTGAACCTTTAATGGTATGTGCGGCCCGGAAAATAGCATTCACACTATCAGCATAATCATCCTGCTCAAAAATGCTTTGCAGAGCGGTTTCCATATCCTGCAATAATTCTTGGCTTTCAAGAATAAAGACCTGCAATGCAGCTTGCATATCAGGATCTAAGTGCATGCGTGCTCTCCACTATTGCTCACCAGTAACAACGGATCACCTAATACTCCGGTGAGGTTAGTCAGTTCCAAAATATCGGTGACCGCCGCACTATGCATCACAAAACGCAAAGTCTTTTGCGCTTGCGCTGCTTCATGTTTACTTAAGATGAGTAACTGCAAACCCGCCGTATCAATTTCATTTACCTGGGCCAGATTAATCTCCAAATCAGCGCCGCTTTCTAAAAAAGCCACTAAGATTTGGCGTTGTTCAGCCGCGGTGTAGATTGTCATGTCGTTTTCAATACATAAGGTTTGCATACATACACCCAAGTTGGTTTGCAATCACAGTAGCATTTAAATCCAAAGCTCACCTTAATGCAGAAATTGCTAGATTCTTTGTGGTTAAGATGCTCAACATAGAGGTAAGCAACTGACACCAAGATGATTTAAACTGAATATTTCATTAACAAAATAAGTATAGTTGAAACTATTAATTATGCTGAAATTGCATTAAATCCCAGTAAAAATATTGGATAGACGGGATACGGGCGCTGGGTATTTGTTAAAATGTGCACTGTTTAAAAAACCGTTTCCGGTATAGTGTAGGCACATCGTTAAGCGCACCTCCAAATTTGTTATACTGTGATCACGCAGTGATCGCTCACGGAATTTTAACTATGTCCAGCTCTGCCCCCCAATCAAATTCACCCAGCTTTACAACCGCTGTTCTCCCTATCGCTTTAGGCTGCAGCATGCTATTTACCCAGCCCGCATCGGCGGATAAAGTTTTACAAAGTACGAGCGAGCAAACAACGCTTATTGAGTTGTTTACCTCAGAAGGGTGCAGTAGTTGTCCGCCTGCAGATAAATGGCTGAGTCAGTTTAAGCACGATCCCAATCTCTGGAAAACAGTGATTCCTATCGCTTGGCATGTCGATTACTGGGATTATATTGGTTGGCAAGATAGCTTGGCGCAGCCAGAATTTGCTGATCGACAACGCCAATTAGCGGCAGAGGGATTGATTAGTTCGGTCTATACCCCGGGATTTGTGCTGAATGGGCAAGAATGGCAAGGCTGGTTTAAGCAACCCTCCTTACCCAAAACGCCAGCTAAACCTGCAGGAATTTTAAGTGCCACACTGCAAGATCAGCAAGTGCAGGTAAAGTATTCAGGGCCTATCCAGGCCTTAGAATTTCATCTAGTGACCTTAGGCTTTGATGTGATCACCAAAGTGCAGCAAGGCGAAAATGCAGGTAAAACCCTCACGCATAATTTTGTGGTGTTAACACACGTCAAAAGCACTTCGGACAGCAATCAGACCAAACTTACGCTAGCTAAAAAACTATCGACAGCACATCAAGCACAGGCAGTGGTGGTGTGGGTAAATGCTAAGGGGACGTTACCACCATTACAAACGGTGGGCGGCTGGCTGAGAGACTAAATAGCGCGCGACTCAGCGCTGAAACGTTGCATCCATTGCTGAAAATGTTCGGCAGGCATAGGTTTACTCAACCAATACCCTTGCACCAAATCACAACGTAAAGCAGCCAATTTATCAAAACTGAGGGCATTCTCTAAACCTTCGGCCACCACGTTAAAACCTAAATTGTGCCCCAATTCAATAATCGACCTAACGATCACTTCATCTTCCAGATTATCGGCGAGATTTAATACAAAAGTTTTATCAATTTTCAGTTCGGAAAGCGGTAATTTTTTTAAATATGCCATCGACGAATAGCCCGTACCAAAATCATCGACCGACAACTTAAAGCCTTGTGCTTTCAATGCACTGAGTATTTTCAGCGCATGTTCGGCATCCAGCATAATGGCACTTTCAGTAATTTCGAGAATAAAATCATCGCTACTTACGGGATAGCGGTTGAGTAATTCCGCTAATAATTTTGGCAACTGTTCATGTTGTAAATCATGCGCTGAAAGATTTAGGGCTAGTTTGATTTGCAATCCTGCCTCTTGCCAAAGCGCGCGAATGCGGAAGGCCTCCTGTAACACCCACGCAGTGATTTTCCAAATATTACCTGTTTGTTCCGCCAGCGGAATAAAGGTATCCGGCGGCATAAGCCCACGTTCGGGGTGACACCAGCGAATTAAACACTCCACATGCGTCACTTGATTGAGTTTGATATCCAGCTGCGGTTGCACATACAGAGTAAATTGCCCAGTCTCTAAACCTGTACGTAACTCCCCCATCAACGAAAGCGCTTCCGGTTGACAGGGATTGCTGGCATCACTGTAAATGTGATAATGCAATCCATCTCGCCGCGCTACAAATAATGCCGCGTCGGCCTTGCGTAATAAAGTTTTGGGATCTTCACCGTCATTCGGGGAATGCACGATACCAATGTGAATACTCATATCGACAGTGGCTGGACCAAAATTCAGTGGCGCATCAAATGCTGAAATGATTAATGAGGCAAATTGCTGTAATTGTTTACTTTCATACGCCATTGGAATAATTAAAGCAAATTCATCCCCAGAAAAATGCGCTAAGGCAGCATTTTCGGGCATACTTAACTGTAAAATTTTACCCACGCTTTGCATCAATTGATCGCCAAATTCGTGTCCCAGGGTACTATTAATTTCGGCAAAACGCTCTAACCCCACCAAAATCAGCGCATATCCATGCTCATGCTGCGTAGTTTGCATATATTCTTCTAAATACAAACGATTAGGTAGCCCGGTGAGTGTGTCATGGCGAAGTTGATGGATGATACGCTCTTCTCGATCAGCAATGCCTTGCATCATCAGATTAAAAGACTGCGCCAAGCGCCCCAATTCATCTTGGCGTCTGAGCACGATAGGCTGACTAAAATCACCGTCTTTAACACGTTGCGCCGCTTTAGCCAGCTGGCGCACAGGTTGACTAACTTGGCGAGCGACGGCAATTCCTCCCAGTAAGACCCCCACTAAGCCCAAACCAAATAATGCAATAGCCGAATATTGAATTTTCGAATAGGGCTTTAACACGATATCCAACGGAATGTTTAACTGCACTACAATGGTTTGTGCTTGCTGCGCACTGGGCAAGGCATAAGAAAGACCTAACCAGCGACTTTCGGGAAAGGTTCTTAAAATGGGTTCTCGCGGGGCCTCGGGATTTTCAAATACATTTGGGCGTAATAAATTGGCGTGTTCTTGCTGTGCCAGGGTCGTGGCTAATAACCTAAGCTCTTGGGGCAAGCGTTCAGCAATGGTAATTTCCAAAGCCGACGGTGAAAGCCGTTTGAATTGTTCCACAAAGCGGTCATTCACACTGGTAGCGACCGCAATCCAGCCTATGGGTATAGGCGCTAACACAGGCACGGTGACCAGGACATGGGGGTGCCCATTGATCAACGCGAAGGTGACCGAGCGACCATCGTTCTCGGCTTTTTCTAAGGCATTTTGAAACGGAAACGCAGACTTCTCAAAATTAAGCTGAGTATCGGCAGTCACCTGACCATTCAATTCGATGTAAATCGCACGTTGCGCATGAATGCGCAGTTGCAAATTTTCTAAGGCCGAACGTAAGGTGACCGCATCCCCACTTGAAATTGTCGATCTAAAAGCATAATCCGCAGAGAGGATCGCGACTTCCGCGGCCATCCGTTCACCTCGGCCACGTAATAATCGGTCAAAAATTCGCCCTGAATAGGTCAGATTTTGACTCACTTGTTCGATGACATTTTTTTGATAGACCTGATAGATGGTAACTATGGTAAAGGTTTGGACGCTAACAAACAGCAGGGTAAACAGTAAAACAATGCGCGTTTGAAAATTAAAAGTCACCCGCATACTCCTCCAATTGCAAGCTGCTGGGGGGTTTACCTGTTTGGGGGTGGCTTTTGAGTAAAATGCTATGGCGGAGGGGACTTACAGAAGGAACATGCACGACTTCATTCGGCAGGACGAAAGAGGTTTTAACATCTGGGTGCCAAAGGGCCAAGCGATATTCGCCCGCGGGGACGTCTAAGTTCCAGCGTCCGCTAGCATCCGTTTTCCCAAAATAAGGTGCGTCGGCAACATAGATATAACCGACCATCCAATCATGAATATTACACCCTATGGCAACCACACCCGCTTGGTTAAATACAATGGCGTTTGCTGGGGTATCTTTATACAATTTTATTTCAAATCGTTTGGCGCTGGAAAAGGAGTATACATGATGCTGTATATCATCACTGTTAGGAAAAACAATATGCGTTCCCGCTTTGACTGGCAAAACATGCGGCACAAATTCTCGCTTTTGTTGGTCCATCACGATATTAATGGTTTTTTTAGCATTTTCACTACTGGCTTTATCTTCTAAGAGTGGCGTTAAGGTTATTACCACATCCATTAAAGGTGCACCTTCACCATCCATCACTTCGCCTGACATTGCCAAAGCAGTGAGTGGCGTTAGCAGACAAACCCTGAATATAAAACGCATCACAGTTAATAAAAAATGCGGTAGGCAAATTGCCATAACAGCTCCTCTTGATGTGCCGCTTGATTTTGACTTAAGCGTGCGGGTCGATCACTATCAATATAATTGACTTCAAAGTTAAACTGATGATGCTGGGCCAACGTAAAGTTGTAATTAAAGGTCCAAGCATACCCAGTTTCGTTGTTATTATCGAGGGGTAAACTATCGTTTTGATCGGTCACAAAATAATCAAAACGCACAGAGAATCGATGGATGTCTATACTTTTACTGAGCAGCGCTGAAGCTGACCAGAAATCGACATCCACGGAACGCTTACCTTCCTTGAGTTTACCCATGCCTGTACTCCCGACCATCCCCTGCGCTATCATAGTTATTTCATAAGGTAATTCGTGTTTGCTACCCAAACTCCAAAAGCGCGTATGCCAGCCGTACTGACCTTCTTTAATCGCCTGTGGATTGGCCATATTATCGTAATACAATAGCCGAAATTTACCCATCTCTTGACTATCTAAGGTCACCCCAGTATAAAAACCGAAGTGTTGATCAACTTCGATAAACGGTATCGTCTCGTTTGCTTGAAATGGAAAATTACTTTTTATACCAATTCCCTGTGGTAAAGATAATTTGTCATGCAGCGTAGCTTCATAATCATGCAGGCTCCAGCCTTTCCATGATAGTAAGGTTCCAACTGTATCGTTATTTAGAAATCCTGCGGCAAAAACATCCAAGCGATCATGGGTATCAAAATTATAGTTTAGATGTAATTCAGCTCCAAAGGTCCGCAGTTCCTCACCTACCCAAGAATTAATCGCCGAAGAGGATAAAGTATAGGGGCTACTCCAAGCGGTGCCCGTATTTTCCAAAGAAATTGGTGGAAAAAACATACCCAGTTTGGCGTTAAACCGGCAAGCTGTGGTACTCACTGGGCGATATTGCAAAAATGCTTCCGTAAGATCGATAGGAAGTTTTTGATCATGGGCGTATTTGGCAATTACAGTACCTGACCATTCCCACCAGCGCGCTTGTAAAACTAGGGCAACTTCATTGACACGCACTCTAGAGGCCTCGCCGCCAAATCTAAATTTACCTAAACCACCCTCTGCCCAACCAGTTTGCGCCGCAGAGTACTGATAGCGAAAATCTGCCAGACCATGCCAGGAAAATTCAGGAAAATTCTGCTCAGCCGCACTCAAGAGTACGCATTTACAATATGCCAGAAAAAAAATTATGACTCTGAAACCGAAGTGCAGCATTGCTCGCGCCATAAAAAGGAATGACTTACCTGATTATAGTTCAACATTCTGTTATTCACCTAGTTGCAGGGTATGCTTTAATTTAACTTTAAGTTAGATGTTTATGCCAATAAGTGATCATAGGCGGGAAAAGTTTGGATTCTATTATCTTCTGACGGCGTACCCACGGTGAAGTGGTATAGGCTTTGCCAATTATCATCCTGAAGTCCCAACATACCATGCACGGCATCATCGAAAAAACACCCGATTCCGGTCCCGCGGACACCCGCCGCCTCGGCTTCTAAATAGAGAATTTGCCCGATGAGCCCACATTCCCAAAATAAGCGACGATAGCGCCAGGCTTCTTGCAGAACGGGGTCAGCAAAACGCGCTAACATCCCTAAACTAAAGGCACTGTCACTGGCAATCCCTTGATGGCAAGAAAGCATTTTGGCTGCTTGCTTGACATTGCCCGGAACCAACAGATAAAACTCAAACGGCGCGGCAATGCTGTGCCAGCTAAAATCCTCCCTCATCGCCGCCTGTAAAGCAGCCGTGTCCTTGGCAGAACGTGGCACGCAATAGAGTCCAGGGACCAAGCCAGCAACCTGATGCACAAAAATAAATAAATGCACTTCGGGTGCCCAATTCCAGGAAGTAAAAGGCGCTTTGGAATTGGTTATCGTTGCACCGATGATGCGCTGAAAATCTGCTAAGCCTAAGGCCTCTGCTTTGGCATTAAAATGCTGCGCACTCCGGCGTTGCCGAATAAGCTGACTGGCTTTGATATGTTGAGAAGGCGCCGCTAAGGCAAGAGGCGTAGGTTGATAACGCTCTAGCGAAGTAATGGGTTTTTGCGTATGCTTTGCAACATTATCAATAATTGGCCATTGGTAAAAATGGCGACCACTTAACGCCGTTGCCGAGCCATACCATTGAACTGATGCATAGAGCTTAGCTAATTGCGGAGGAGCTTCCGCGAAAGGGGCATTCGGCTCAGCCAGTAAACGCAGCAATAAATCCGGAGCTTCATGTTCCTGGGGAACAAAATCCTCACTACGATCTAAGCCTAACCAATGCGCTAAATCATGATCTGCAACTTCGCTGCAGAGTTCCAAGCGCCAGCCTAATGCAGCAGCAGCATAACTGAGTGCCGCCAAAGCGTGCCCGACATCATGCTGACAGTATCGAAATGCACGCTCCCCGTATTTCCAGGCTTCCCGCCAGTGAATGGAGCTTAAAGCGATATAAATTTCATCTTTGCCGTGCGCCTCGCTAAAGCTGGCACGTCGTTCTAAGCAATGATCATAACTGACATAATGGTAGACGCCCGGCGGAACTAGAGCGGCATGAGTCGATATTAGATAACACTCCGTTGGATGTAAATTACCACTTGAAGGATTACAACGTAATGCCCATTTATCAGGGCCATACTGTTTCCAGGCGGATAATCCCAAGGCTAATTCTAATAACAAGCCTATTGAATTTAGATCAACGCTCTGCCCTGGAACAGATTGCGCATTATCGAGATCACCAAATGCACACGCCAGTTCTTTGCCTGGCGGCGGGAGCGCAACTGTTTCACACCCTTGAAAACGGCGAAACGGATTGGGTTGGTCATCCCAATCTAATGATGCGGGTCCTTTAGCATAGGCGTTAACCTGATGTTTGGTGCGTTGATGGTAGTGCAAAACTGCAGCAGAATCTTCAGTCATAAACAAATCTCATCAAAGTTTAGGAGGAGCATCACGGCTATGGTAGTCAGCAAACCTGTGAAAGTCCAGATTACAAGCGATTATCTAGTACTTTCACAAAAACGGCTGAGTTGCAGCTTGTCAGATGTTCCATTACGGGAAGGCAATTCTCTATCACCAACAGTGACTAAATCTCTGATACATCAGGCTAAAATAAGCAATCGGCTTTGCAATATAAAAGTTAAGCACTTTAGGAGCAGCACTACTGGAATGTCATTGAGTGCTAGATAAAAATTCCTGGTGTAGCCACATCTCTGCTAAATTTTCGCGCTATCATGCAGCTAAATTTCAGCGTGTACTGTCAAAACCTCTAACTCGGTTTTGCATAGACAGATTCAACGCTTTCTTAAACTCAATAGAAGGTTTTATGTTCAGAATTTTGATGCAATTTACCTGGCTGCTTTGCAGCAGTTTTAGTGTGCTAGCAAGCCAAAATGCCGCGGTGATGGTTACCGGATTAGCAGGTAGCGTGACTGAAAATGGCAAAGTACTACCATTATTTAGTGAGTTACCGACAAATACCGAATTAAAACTCGCTCCAAATAGTAAAGTGACCTTGGTATTTTTTGCCAATGGACAAGAATATAGCGTCAAAGGCCCAGGCACTGTTGCTATCAAAAGTGATTCCATTGCTTTAGACAAGCAAGTCATTGCCGGGAAAGCTTTATTAGCCTCCACCGACGGCTTAAATTTAGCACCGAAAAATTTTGATCAAGCCGCCACTATTATGCGTGGGGAAACTGCAGCTGCTAGCCAAAAAATAAAGTTAATTTATCCCTTGGGGGGAGTTTTGCTCGAACCAGCCCCCAGCTTTAAATGGACTGCGCCAAAACCTGGATTGCAGTATCGTATACAAATTTTTAACCAACTGGGGGACAGTTTATTCGTCACGCAAACGCAACAAACTGAAGTTAAACTCCCGGAAAACCTTAAATTGCCCCGCGATGAACAACTCTCCTGGGTGTTGGAAGCTAATGTTGGTGATCAGGTATTATCTAATACCGCTGATTTTAAGCTCGCCTCCCCAGCGTTAACGGAACGTTTAGGCACACTACTTACTGCTAAAAATCCTAGCGTCTCGCAGATGGCACTTTACGCTAAGATTTTAGAAAATTATGGCTTGCTGCATGCAGCAGAAAACTATCGTAAAAAAATGCGTTCCAATACGAACTGAGTTGGCTATTCAACTGTGAATCGTGCTGTTTAACGTATAGCATCAAATTCACGCCGTATTATTCCTGAAATACGCTTTTTTTTGCCGCATATAAACCTCATTCTTTATTACTTTTAAGCATCTAATTGCGATTATTCATCTTAATTCTGCAGA
>SXIZ01000247.1 GCA_005779525.1 Methylococcaceae bacterium | reverse complement strand
TCGAAGGCGACGGGGTTTCCGATAGCGAAAGTGGCAGCTAAATTAGCCGTCGGGTATACCTTGGATGAATTGCAAAATGAAATTACCAAAGGTGCAACTCCGGCATCTTTTGAGCCGACGATTGATTATGTGGTGACTAAAGTTCCACGTTTTACTTTTGAAAAATTCCCACAAGCCGATGACCGCTTGACAACCCAAATGAAGTCAGTGGGTGAGGTGATGGCAATAGGGCGTACCTTCCAAGAATCCTTGCAAAAAGCGTTGCGTGGTTTAGAGATTGGAGTGTGTGGTTTAGATGAAGTCGTTGACCTTTCAGCGGTAGATGCGAACGATAAAATGCAGCGCGAAATGCGGCATCCAGGTCCGCAACGCTTATGGTATGTGGCGGATGCTTTTCGTAGTGGCATGGGTTTAGCAGAGGTGCATGAAGCCAGTCGCATCGATCCCTGGTTTTTAGCGCAAGTTGAGGATTTGGTCCTAACAGAAAAAGCTTTAGCCACTAAAACCTTGGCAACCTTAAGTGCCAATGAGTTATTTAAATTAAAACGTAAAGGTTTTGCGGATGCGCGTTTAGCAAAATTGCTAGATACTTCAGAATCCGAAGTGCGCAATGTGAGGCATAAACACAATATTCGACCCGTGTATAAACGAATCGACTCGTGTGCGGCAGAATTTGCATCTGATACGGCCTATTTATATTCCACTTATGAGCAGGAGTGTGAAGCGCGAGTCACCAACCGTGAAAAAATTATCATTCTGGGTGGTGGACCCAATCGTATTGGTCAGGGTATCGAATTCGATTATTGCTGTGTGCATGCCGCCTTAGCTTTGCGTGAAGATGGTTACGAAACCATTATGATTAATTGCAATCCTGAAACGGTTTCCACTGACTTTGATACTTCAGATCGCTTATATTTTGAATCCTTAACCTTGGAAGACGTACTCGAAATTATTCATTTGGAAAAACCCAAAGGCGTAATTGTGCAGTACGGTGGGCAAACGCCGTTGAAATTGGCCCGTGCTTTAGAAGCTGCGGGGGCTCCAATTATAGGCACTTCTCCGGATTCTATCGATTTGGCTGAAGATCGCGAACGTTTTCAAAAATTATTGGAACGTTTGAATTTAAAACAACCCCCTAATGCCACGGCGCGCTCAGTTGAACAGGCGATTAATGCTGCCAAGACTTTGGGCTATCCGTTGGTCGTTCGTCCCTCTTATGTATTGGGTGGGCGTGCGATGGAAATCGTAGTCAATGAAGAAGGCTTGCAGCGCTATATGAAGGAAGCGGTCAGTGTCTCTAATGATTCGCCCGTATTACTGGACAGATTTTTAGATGATGCGGTAGAAATGGATGTCGACGCAATCTATGATGGCGAGCGCTTACTCATTGGTGGTTTAATGGAGCATATCGAACAAGCGGGTGTGCACTCGGGTGATTCCGCGTGTTCCATCCCGCCTTACGAATTGGCACCTGAAATTCAAGACCAATTGCGCGAACAAACTGCAAAAATGGCTGAGGCTCTTGGTGTGGTCGGTTTGATGAATGTGCAGTTCGCTGTGCAAGGAAAAGATATCTACGTCTTAGAAGTTAATCCCAGAGCATCACGGACATCACCGTTTGTGTCAAAAGCGACAGGTTATCCCTTGGCCAAGATTGCCGCACGCTGTATGGTTGGCAAAACCTTGGTGCAACAAGGTGTCACAGAAGAGCGAATTCCTTCGTATTTTAGTGTGAAAGAAGCGGTGTTTCCGTTTGTGAAATTCCCCAGGGTTGATCCCTTGCTCGGACCTGAAATGAAGTCCACTGGTGAAGTCATGGGTGTGGGAAAAACCTTTGGTGAAGCTTTTGCTAAATCTCAACGTGCAGCAGGTGTGAATCTGGATCATAGTGGTAAAGTACTGATCAGTATCCGCGAAGCAGACAAAGTGAAACTCCCCGAACTGGCACGCATGTTAGTGGATAAAAATTATCAAATTGTGGCGACCAAGGGCACAGCGCGAGTGATTACTGATGCTGGAATTCCCTGCGATGTCGTGTGTAAAGTGAATGAAGGTCGCCCGAATACGGTCGATATGATTAAGAATGATCAGATTCAGTTAATTGTGAACACCACGGAAGGCAGTCGTGCGATTTCAGACTCCTTTACTATGCGTCGTGAAGCGTTGCAGCACCGTATACCTTATTACACCACCATGGCTGGCGCCCGGGCGGCTTGTTATGCGCTGGGTGAATTAGACGCTGGCAATGTGAATTGTTTGCAAGATTTGCATAAAAGTTTTACTTAATTACGGCTGTGCCTCGCGAAAAATAGCGAGGTACGCAGATGAAAAGTTAACGAGTTTTAAAATCTCGTTGGAAATTTAAGGAATAGTAGATGAACAAAGTGCCTCTGACGGTTTCTGGCGCCAATAAACTGCGCGAAGAATTGGAAGAATTAAAATCTGTGGTCCGCCCACGAATTATTGCGGCAATTGCTACGGCCCGCGAGCACGGCGATTTAAAAGAGAATGCTGAATATCACGCGGCACGTGAGCAACAAAGCTTTGCGGAAGGACGGATTGCTGAAATTGAATCAAAATTGTCCAACGCGCAAATTATCGATGTCACACGCTTGGATCCCAATGGCAAGGTGGTGTTTGGTGCTACGGTGGAAATCGAATGCCTAGATTCCGAAGCTAGATTTACCTATCAAATTGTCGGCGAAGATGAAGCGGATATTAAACACAATAGAATTTCCATCGGTTCGCCAATTGCGCGCGCTTTAATCGGCAAAGAAGTAGAAGATGTCGTTACCGTGAAAGCACCGGGTGGCGATGTGGATTACGAAATTTTATCGGTACAGTATATTTAGAGCAGGGTACTGGCAACAAAGCTATACTGTATAGCTTTGTTGCAGAGTCCTTAGTTTTTGTCTGGATTTAATCGATAAAGCGTGCTGATCTGCCCGATTTTCTGAATTAATTCGGCATGGGTCTGTGCACAGATTTGAGCGCTGATGCTATCACGTTCTTCCCGCTCCGCACGAATTCGAATTTTAATTAATTCATGGCTATCCAAAGCAATCTCAATTTCTTGCATAACAGCCGCTGTCAGTCCAGCTTGACCAACCATGACGACTGGTTTTAAGCTGTGGGCGAGTGCTTTGAAACGTTTTCTATCCGCAGTGTTCACGCGTTTTCCTTACCTAAAATAAAATAATTTTACACTAATATCATTATGGGACGAAGTAAAAGCAGCGGGCAATGGTTGCAGGAACATTTTCAGGACGAATATGTCAAAATGGCACAGCAGCAAGGATATCGCTCGCGTGCGGTCTTTAAATTACAAGAAATCCAAGAAAAAGACCGAATTATCCATGCGGATATGAATGTTATTGATTTAGGCGCCGCGCCGGGGGGATGGTCGCAATATGCGCGCGAGCTTGTGGGTAAAAAGTACAAGGTAATCGCTTTAGATATTTTGCCTATGGATCCTTTGGAGGGCGTGGATATTATTTTAGGCGACTTTCGCGAGCAAGCGGTTCTGGAGCAGCTGTATCAAGTTTTAGGCGGAGCGCCTATCAATCTGGTGCTGTCAGATATGGCGCCAAATATGAGTGGTACCCGCGAAACGGATTTACCCAGGGCATTATATTTAGCCGAGTTAGCGCTGGATACTGCAAAAACTGTGTTGCTGCCCGGCGGGACTTTTTTGGTTAAAGTGTTTCAGGGGGCGGGGTTTGATGCTTACCATCGAGAAGTCCGCAACGCCTTTTCACAGGTGGTGATTCGTAAACCTAAAGCGTCTAGGCCTCGTAGTAACGAAGTTTATATTTTAGCGAAAGGCTTTAAATAGCAAGAATAGCCCATAAATCAGAAGCTATCCAACGAAGCATAGTTTCATAGCGCTGGAAATTACTTTGCTGATAGTGGCTTGAAAATGGAAGAAATACTTGTTGATCTTGAGATTAAGCGCTACGATTATAAAGATTAACCCGCTTCCTTGGGGATTCTGATACCACCGCAAGCATTTTTTAATTGATGACCATTCTGGTCTGAGGCATATAACTTGAACGATATGTTTAAAAATATAGTGTTATGGGTCGTCATTGCAATAGTATTGATGTCCGTATTTAATAACTTTGGCCCGCATACTGAACGAGGGGATGCTAGTCTTTCATATTCCCAGTTTATTGAAGCAGTTAAAACTGGTCAAGTGCAAATGGTCATGATTGACGACAACGTTATTCAAGGCAAAATGCAGAGCGGCGAGCGTTTTAGAACGTATAAGCCCGACGATCCGCATTTAGTGGATGATTTATTGGCGAATAATGTGGATATCAAAGCTATTCCACCCGAACAGCCTTCGTTACTCATGCAACTATTGGTTTCTTTCGGACCGATTTTGTTATTGATTGGTGTATGGGTGTTTTTTATGCGCCAAATGCAAGGTGGCGGTGCAGGTGGTCGTAGCGCAATGTCATTTGGTAAAAGTAAAGCCCGCATGCTGGAACAAGATCAGATCAAAGTCACTTTTGCTGATGTCGCTGGGTGTGACGAAGCCAAAGAAGAAGTTGAAGAAATGGTCGACTTCTTAAAAGACCCCTCCAAATACCAAAAATTGGGCGGAAAAATTCCGCGTGGTGCTTTGATGATTGGTCCTCCAGGTACAGGTAAAACCTTGCTTGCCCGAGCGATTGCGGGCGAAGCCAAAGTTCCATTTTTTACTATTTCAGGTTCAGATTTTGTTGAAATGTTTGTTGGGGTGGGGGCTTCGCGGGTACGTGATATGTTTGACCAAGCCAAAAAGCATGCACCCTGTATCATCTTTATTGATGAAATTGACGCAGTCGGTCGGCAACGTGGCGCAGGCTTGGGCGGCGGAAATGATGAACGCGAACAGACGTT
>SXIZ01000246.1 GCA_005779525.1 Methylococcaceae bacterium | reverse complement strand
TGGACAGGCTTCTAGATTTAATGCTGACATACATTCCGCTTTGCTCATGAAGGGGTAAGAGGGATAAGCTTTTAGAGGTGGTCGACAAACCTGGGTAGTATTTTATAGCGGCGCTGTCCCAAATAAAACAAATCCACGCCCAGCACAACCCCAAAGTTCATTGCAGTCAGCCTACCACATGACACCAGTATCACTTTAATTCAGCCGCCGAATACTGACAAATTTATTTTCTGCAGTTAAACGCATTTCAAAGCGCCCTTGAATGCCCTCACGCGTTAAAAAATTTTGAATATTACCCGCGGGAAAAGCGATACTGCGACCATCATCGGCTACAGCGTACACATTTTTGGCGACGCCTTGATAGACTTTGGCATAATCGTCATAAGACAAATTTAGGGAAAAACGAATGATGTTGACAGACATAGATAGCTAAAAAAAACCGGGCAGCGAACTGCACTACCCGGTGCTAGAGGAGACGTTTAAGCGTTATTTTGTAACGCTGCAATGCGTTCTGCTAACGGTGGGTGACTCATAAACAACTTGCTCACTCCACCGCCATTAATTCCAAAGGCGGCTAATTGGCCCGGCAACTCAGGCGCACCCTGCGCTCTTTGCAAGGCTTTTAACGCACCAATCATTTTTTGCCGTCCTGCCAAGCTTGCACCACCCGCATCGGCACGGAACTCACGATAACGCGAGAACCACATGACTAACATCGAGGCCAAAATACCTAAGGCCATTTGTGCCACCATTTGGGTAATATAATAAGCCGGACCATAACCGCGTTCGGTTTTAAATACTGCCCGATCCACAATATGTCCTATAACTGTAGCAAAGAAATACACAAAAGTGTTAACTACGCCTTGCATTAATGACATTGTGATCATATCGCCATTGGCAACATGGCTGATTTCATGTCCAAGTACCGCTTCCACTTCTTCCGCATTCATACTACGCAACAACCCGGTACTCACGGCCACCAGGGCATCGTTTCTATTCATCCCGGTCGCAAACGCGTTGGGTTCAGGGGCTTCAAATATGCCTACTTCTGGCATACCGATCCCTGCAGACTTCGCCAACCTGCTCACGGTATCCACTAACCATTGTTCGGTTTGATCTTGAGGACGCTCAATTACTTGCACGCCCATCGATTGTTTAGCAGACCATTTAGACATCGCTAAGGAGATCACCGAACCGCTCATCCCAATAATGCCAGACATCACCAACAAGGCATTGAGATTAAGGTCAATACCCTGGGCATCTAAAGCACTGCCTAAACCAAACACACTAAACACTATGCTGATCACCAGCAAAATCGCCGCATTGGTCGCTAAGAAAAGTATAATTCGCATCATAAAAAAGTACCCTAAAGTAAGGTAAGAAAAATCATTCGCGCTCTCAAAACCCGTTTAACATTCAAAATACTATCAAAAGCGGTTAACAATCTGCGCGTGGTTGAAGTTATTATGGAGACTCCAAAAATAAATTCAATAGTGAGAGTGTTAAACTAGCATGAAAGTTTAACTTTATAACGTTAACTAGCATCAAAATTTATTTACTGGAGGGGCATCATGAATAATTCTCTACATTGGCTCGGTGGTTTATTGCTATTACACACCAGCAATCTACTTGCTGCAGAAAACCCGGCGGCCATCTTGGAAAAGCTCAAACTCCCTGCAGGCTTTAACATCACCCTGTTTGCTGACGATGTCCCCAATGCCAGATCCCTGACCCTAGGAGAACAGGGCATCATCTATGTCGGCACCCGCCAAGCGGGTAAAGTGTATGCTCTAAAAGATAACAACAACGATGGCAAAAGCGACCAACGTTATGTGCTGGCTAGCGGCTTAAACATGCCTAATGGCGTTGCCTATAAAGATGGCGCCCTGTATGTCGCCGAAACCAACCGCATCATCCGCTACGCCAATATCGCCAACCATTTAAATAATCCGCCGCAACCGACAATCATTTACGATCAACTGCCCAGCGACACCCATCATGGCTGGAAATATTTACGCTTTGGACCGGATAACAAGCTCTATACCGCGGTGGGTGCACCCTGCAATATTTGCGAACCCACGAAAGACATCTATACCTCCCTAGTGCGCTTGAATGCTGATGGCAGCGGTTTTGAAATTCTGGCCCGCGGCATTCGTAATACCGTAGGCTTTGATTGGTCACCTACCAGCAAGCAACTGTTTTTTACTGAAAATGGTCGGGATTATTTAGGCGACGATCTCCCCCCGGATGAACTCAATCTATGGACCGAAAAAGGGCAACATTTTGGTTACCCTTATTGCCATGCAGGTACCATTGCCGATCCCGAATTTGGGCAAACGCAAAGCTGCACTAAATTTGTCGCTCCAGCTTGGAAATTTAAAGCGCATATTGCCCCCTTGGGCGCCCGCTTTTATACCGGGGCACAATTTCCCGAACAGTACAGCAATCAACTGTTTATCGCCCAGCACGGCTCATGGAACCGCACCGAACCGCAAGGCTATCAAGTGGTCAGCTTAAGTTTTAAAGAAGGCAAACCCGTCAGCGAAACCCCCTTTATCCAAGGTTGGCTCACCCAGCAAGGCGAAGTTTTAGGACGTCCCACGGATATTTTGCAGTTGCCGGATGGCAGCTTATTGATTAGCGACGACACCCTAGGCGCCATTTATAAAGTGAGCTATAACCCAAAATGATGGATAAACAATTCGAAATCCTAGACAGTAAAGTGGTCTACCACGGTTTTTTTAACCTGGAAAGCTATCGTTTAAAACACACTTTGTTTGCTGGCGGCTGGAGCGAACCCATAGAACGCGAGCTTTTTCGGCGCAACAACTGTGTCGGCGTGTTACTGTACGACCCAGAACGCGATGCCGTCGTATTAATTGAACAATTTCGCGTCGGCGCCATCACCCACGCTATTCCCGCCGAACACTGCTGGCTACTGGAAATTGTCGCGGGCGGCATTGAGGAAGGCGAAACCCCCGAGCAAGTCGCCTATCGCGAAGCCGAAGAAGAAGCAGGCTGCCAAATCCAAGCCTTAAAACTGATTAACCGTTTCTACACCACACCGGGTGGCTGTTCCGAATTATTGTCATTATTTTGCGGCAAAATCGATAGCTCTGGAGTTGGTGGCATTCACGGTTTAGCCGATGAGCAGGAAGACATTCGGGTAAGCGTCGTCAGTTTTGCCGAAGCTTATCAGTTGCTAGAGTCTGGACGCATCAACTCCGGCATCCCGATTATCGCCATCCAATGGCTCGCGTTACATCGAGATGCCTTACGGCAGGAATGGCTGGCTTAATTAGCTAAGCACCACAATGAACACCTCTGATAGCAAAAATGAGCAAAATCCAAAAATTCAAACAATTGAAGATATTTGGGATTCCCTTATCTATGACTCAACAATGCTTATCACCTGATTGGCATCGAGATATTCTTGCAGCTCGGAAAAATAGCATTGCAGAAGACAAAGCAGAATTTTTCTCGATTAAAGAGCTAAAGGCAAGAAACAAAAAATGATGGCAACACGGTCTCCATATG
>SXIZ01000245.1 GCA_005779525.1 Methylococcaceae bacterium | reverse complement strand
TTCATACACCGACAATTCCAACATTTTCGGATCGATCATAATTAAGCGCACTTGCTCTGGAGTCGCTTTATAGAGCAAGCTTAAAATCATGGTATTGATCGCCACCGATTTGCCTGAGCCTGTTGTACCTGCGACTAAAGCATGCGGCATTTTGCCAAGATCAGCCACCACCGGGTCCCCGGAGATATCTTTACCCATTGCCAGAGTCAATACCGATTTGGCTTCGTTAAATTGATTGGAAACCAATAATTCACGTAAGGTCACAATTTCCCGTTCTTGATTGGGAATTTCCAAACCAATCACTGATTTTCCAGGGATAATTTCAACGATACGTACGCTGGTCACCGATAGGGCGCGTGCCAAATCTTTAGCCAGACCGCTAATGCGACTCACTTTAATCCCGGCTGCAGGTTGTAATTCAAAGCGGGTAATGACTGGGCCAGGGTGCACAGCAACCACTTCCACAACGACGTTAAAGTCTTGCAACACATCTTCAACTAAACGTGACATGTCTTCTAGATCGGCATCCGAGTAGCCATTCACGCGCGTATCGCGATGATCCAACAACGATAAGCCCGGCAAAATATCACCTGTTTCTCTTAAATGTTGCATCACTGCGGTGCTGGGGGCGGCAAATTTAGGGGTGTAATCAGTGATTCTTAGCTTAGGCTCGCTTTCATTGCTGCGAAGGTTAGCTGGCGCTGTTTCCACAATCACGGGTGCTTGTGGTTTGATGCTAGGCGTAGGCTGTTGCGCTGCTGGCGCAGCATGATAATTGTGGACGTGAATTTTTTCTTTATTGAGTGTGGCTTCATACTCAGAATAAAGATCCTCTTCAATATCCTCCGCATCGGTACGGTAGTCGTCGTGTAGATTCTCATCGTAAGTAATGAATTCGACTAGATCAGGAGCAGAATCAAAACGCTGCGCTGAGAATTGCAATTCTGGTTCTGGCGTCTTTAGCTGAAAGTCTGGATATGCCGGTACCTCGTCAATTAGCTGCACATCTGCAACTGGGGGCTCATAGGCCTTCCAGGATGGGGTTGGGGGCGTGCTAAAATTGATGACTACAGGCGACTCAATACTGTCTTCAGTCAGTTCAATGGGGTAGGAGGTTTTAGGAAGCGGGCTAGATGCTACGGGGGTGTTTTGATAGCTTTGCATCAAAACATCGTTAACGTCATGTGCTTGTTGACTGCGTAGAATAGTGATTTTGGAAGGGGGATTGTTGCTTTGTAGTTCAGCTGAATCAGTGGTACGGAAGGTTGGGGTGCTGATCTCTGGATGAGTGCTTTGCGGTTGCGAAGGGGTAGGTTGCGATTGCTGCGCTGCTTGAGCGTTTACTTGGCTTTGGCGCCTTGCGAGCAAATGGTCGATAAAATCCAGTGGGTTCCAGAAAAATAAACACAGGCGTATGGTGTATTTACCCACGAAATCCATCAGATACAGCCAGGATAGATCGGTAAATAAGGTGATGC
Organism: Methylococcaceae bacterium; assembly: GCA_005779525.1. Taxonomy (GTDB): domain Bacteria; phylum Pseudomonadota; class Gammaproteobacteria; order Methylococcales; family Methylomonadaceae; genus SXIZ01. The sequence continues at coordinate 3,205 of SXIZ01000245.1, read as the reverse complement.
CAATCAGTAAACCAACCAGCAGAGCCAGACTCGCGCCAGAATTGCCCAATAAGATGACTGCAGAATCACCAATTTCCTGACCAATAACGCCGCCACTCCCATCGGGTAAGTCAACACCCACGCGTAAGATATGTAAATACAATAATGCCGTTCCAAAGAGAATGGTCATTACTATACCAACATAGCGCATGGCAGTAATGAGGGTGTGTTCGGTGTGAATTTGATCGCGGTAAATTAAATACCCAACCCAAGACAGCATGAGCGGAAACAGATAGCCCATTAATCCAAATAGGCTGAGCACAAAATCCGAGATCCAGGCACCTAACACCCCACAGGAGTTACTGATGCTTTGCATCGAGCCGCTGTGCGACCACCCCGCATCTTCATTGCTAAAGGTGAGTAGCGAAATCATCATAAACAAGGCGAAGGCAGAAAAAACTAACAATGCAACTTCGCGCAATCCAGGCAATACTTTTTCTTCCATTACCGCAGCCATATTAACAAACCAGTTTAAATAATTTGTGATAAAACATAATTATAGACGAATAATTAGAGTTTTTACATTAATTAAGCGTGTTGCTTAAGCTAAATTTTCACGCTTATATGAATGTTAAATCTTTTAAGCAACATACGCCCTTGCAAGCTTTCGAAAAAAGGTAAAATACACTATCAAATCTGCTTAAACGCAGGTGAATCTCTCTGAACATTATTAAGCAGCATGCAAATGACCACCGAAATTATAGGCTATCTCGCAGCCATCTTAACGACCAGCTCGTTTTTACCGCAAGCCATGCAAACCCTTCGCACACGCGATACCAAAGCCTTATCCCTTGGAATGTATGCTATTTTTACCGTGGGTGTGCTGCTGTGGATGATTTACGGCATTATTCTAAATAATCATGCGATTGTATACGCAAATGCCATCACCTTTATCTTAGCGGCATCAATATTAGGTTTTAAAATCTATAACTGCTATACCAAACGCGAGTAGTGACTGCCCGCTAATGCTAGGCAACCGTGCATTATCTCAGTTTGCGTTGCGACAGCCTACCCAACAACTTCGATAGTTAAAATCAAACAGAACTCACCAGTCACAGACCTTGGTTTTTAGGTGTTGTTTTTGGGAAGCACGGTTAAATCTGAATTTTGAGTAAAAATGCGGCTAACTGCTAAACTTTTACCCATACTATGTGTTTGAAACATTTATATACAATTTACTTCTTTTATGACCCGTATTTGCTTATTTTTTAATAATTCTTGGATGACGCGTTTCCTATCCTTAGTGTTTTTACTGCTATGTATCGTGTTTTCAGGGCAGAATTATGCGGCTAATCAACAATTTGTTGTATTAAATTATCACGATATCATCGAAGAAGAAGATAAGGAACCGCCATTCAATCGCATGGATGTTTGCATTAGTCATTTAGAAGAGCAAATCCTGTGGTTCAAAAAAAATGGATACAAAATAATCAGTGTGCAGAATGTCCTCGACGCCGCGGAGGGACGCAGAAGCTTGCCAGACAAATCGGTGTTGCTCACCTTTGATGATGGCTATAAAAGTTTTTATACCCGGGTTTTTCCGTTATTAAAAAAATATCGTATTCCGGCGACTGTCGCCCTCGTGGGTGGCTGGATGGATGGCAAAGTGCCGTCGGGCGAAGTCGAAAAGGGATTTATGAACTGGGAGGATATTCGGGAATTAAATGCTTCTGGTTTGGTAGAAGTGGCATCACATAGCTATGATATGCACACTGACGTGGCCGCAAATCCTCAAGGCAATCGCCAAGCGGCATTCTCGACGCGTTGGTATGATGATGCAATGTTGATGTACGAGTCAGACGATCAATACCGTGAGCGAGTTCGCCAAGCAATTTTTAAAAGTGCAGAAGAATTGTTTCAACATACAGGCAAGCGCCCTCGGGTAATGGTTTGGCCCTACGGTGAATACAATTTGCAGACCTTAGCACTCGCGCAAGAAGCAGGTTTCAGCATGACCATGGGCTTGATTGACGGGATCAATACCCTAGCGAATGTGAGTGCAGTGAAACGCATGATTATGGTCGACGATCCGAATATCCAGGATTTTGCGACTATGGTTACCACCTTGCGTGCCAATCGTGATTTACGTGTCGCGCATGTGGATATGGATTATCTCTACGATAAAGATCCAGATCAAACGGTCAAAAACATCGACTTATTGCTGCAACGCATTTCTGATATGCGCATTAATACCGTGTTTTTACAAGCTTTTGCCGATCCTGACGGTGATGGCAATGCTGATGCGTTATATTTTCCCAATCGCCATTTACCCGTGAAGCAGGATTTATTTAGTCGTGTCGCTTGGCAATTAAAGCGCAAAGCTGCCGTGCGCGTGTATGCTTGGCTACCGATTTTGGCGTATCAAAAAAAACTGCCAGAGGAGTGGTATGTCAAAGAATGGCGTGACGGGAAAGTGCAAGCCGCAAGTCATATCTATACCCGCTTATCGCCATTTAATCCTGAAGCGCGACAATTTGTGGCGGAGATTTACGAAGATTTAGCGAAGCACGCAAGTTTTGATGGACTGTTATTTCATGACGATGGCATCTTGTCGGATTTTGAAGATGTTTCTCCTTTAGCATTAGCCGCGACCAAAGATGCCTGGGGGTTACCGACCGACCCGGCTATTTTGCGCAGTACTCCAGAAATGCGGATGCAGTGGGCGCAGCATAAAACCGAATTTCTCAATCAGTTTACGGATGAACTCACTGCGCGGGCGCGCAATTTTCGTCCGGGCTTAAAAACCGTACGGAATATTTATGCATTACCGATACTCAAACCCTATTCTGAAGAATGGTATGCCCAATCACTGCCGAGTTTTTTAAAACATTATGACTACGTGGCTGTCGAAGCGATGCCTTTTATGGAAGAAGCGCAAGATGCTGACAAATGGTTAATTGATTTGGCCAAAGCCGTTGCTAAAGAACCCGAAGGACTCAATAAAACGGTCTTTGAATTACAGGCGATGGATTGGAAAACCAATCAGAAAATTCCGATGTCCACCTTTGTGGGACAGCTAGAATTATTAAAGAAACACGGGGTAAAGCATTTGGGCTATTACCCAGATAATGTCTTTGAAGATCAACCTAAGCTAATTGATTTACAAAAGAAATTCTCAAATATAGTCGTGCAGTAATTCGCTGGTAAGTATGAGGTAAGCTGAGTA
>SXIZ01000244.1 GCA_005779525.1 Methylococcaceae bacterium | reverse complement strand
GCCTGACATTCAACCCGAGCATGACGCTGATGCAATGCAAGACCAAAAATTGGGTACGGTAACGATATTGCCTGACGAACAGCTGTTGCAAGACTATATCGCACGCATAGTTGACCAAGAGCAGCTTGCGTTTAGCCTGCTCTACGAATGCTTACTTGGACAAGTTTATGGCTTGGCCTTACGTATCACGCGTCAAGTTGCCTTAGCAGAAGAAGTAACGCAGGATGCCTTTTGGCAGGTTTGGCGCCAAGCGCCACGGTTTGATCCCGAACGCGGTTCAGTCCTAGCTTGGGTCATGACCATCGCCCGCAGTCGAGCACTGGATAGATTGCGGCAACTGGAAATTAACGAGGTAGCATTGGATGACGAGGCTCTGGATAGACTAAATGGCTCGGAAGCAGACAATCCCCTGGTGTTAACCGGGACGTATCAGCAAGATCAATTATTAACTAATGCGTTAATGCAGTTAGACCCGGTTCCCAGACAGCTCGTGTGTTTGGGCTTTTGGCGCGGATTAAGCCATGAAGAAATTGCTGACTATACCGGGATTCCGCTGGGTACAGTCAAATCCCATATTCGCCGCGCGTTAGCAACTTTACGCCCATTGCTAAGTGCTGATAACTTTATAAGGTGTCGCAATGAAGAATAGTTCAGTACCCAATTCCAAGCATGATGCTGAACCCATCGAGTTAAACAACCTGTTATTACAAAGCTTAAGCCCAATTACGCCTACAGCTAAACAGTCTGCAAACTTGCATGACAACCTGCTGCAGCAGATCAGCCGTAGCCTCGCCGAACAGCAAGGAATACACACTGTGCGGCGTCACCAAGGAAAGTGGCAAACCTTGAAATCGGGGATACGCTTTAAAGCGCTGAGCAGTGGTAGCGAAGGTAATTCAGTGTTAATCGAATTTGCCCCTGGCGCCAGCCTTGCCGCCCACCGCCATGAATGGCAGGAAGAAGGCATGCTACTCTCCGGCAGGCTACAAATGGGAACGTTAGACCTCGGTGTTGGAGACTACCATCGTTCCGAAGTCGGTAGCCGCCACGCCATTATTCGCTCGCAGCAAGGCGCCGTGGCTTTTTTACGTGGAACGTCTCTTGGCACGACCACAAGTGTGGTAAAAGAATTGCTGGGCGGCCTGTTACCCGATCCTGGCAAATTAGCCCATACCGTGCTGCTCGCACAAACTCAAGACTGGGTGGAAATCTACCCTGGGGTATGCTCGTTAACATTATGCTCTGCTGCGAACACGCCTAGAATTTCTAGATATTTACGCTTGCAGCATGGGGCAACTTATCCAGCCCACCCCCATCAGCAAGATGAGGAATGTATGGTATTGCAAGGGGAAGCGTTCTTCGGTGATACCCTGTTACGTGCTGGCGAATATCAGTTCGCCGCGGCTGGTAGCCAACATGGCGAAATTTTCACGGATGTCGGTTGTTTATTATTTATGCGTGGCGAAAATTAAAGCATTGACTCATCCTTACATCTTTCTTGAGAAAATCGGTGGTACCACTTAAAAGACCTCCATAACCGAAGAACCAAGTACTTTGATTTAGGTCGCCCACTAACATCGAATTCATGCCGCCATTTTTAGAATGCAGATCACCTAGTGATCAAATAGATCAGGTGTAACAGTAAGCATTAAGAAAATTGCAAGTACTTCGCTTCAGTCATTTATCCAAAATAATGGTTGGCGCAGAGTCAGGCACTCTTTGAAAAATGATCACCTCAGTGTCCGTAAACTAAAGCTGAACTTTTCGAGTAAGCATAAACTTGAGTGCCCAACGGGCTGCATTCAAAAAATGACTAAACACCCGAATTGAGGACCCCTTAGCGGATGCTTGAATAGTTTTGGCTACTCTAATTTAATGGGTGCTGGCTATCAATCTATACCAGTAAGAAAATATAGTTTTTGCAGAATTTTCAGCTTCATCGGGAAGTCGAGGCATTAGATGTATTTCGACAATCGAGCGAAGCGATCTACTACACAGAGCAGAAAGTCAAACTATACAACCCAAAATGTAAAAAAACGGCATTTAGCCGTTTTTTAAGGTTTTCTTGCAATAAAGGCGAATAATGGAATCCGAACAAAACTATTTCGGATTCCACTGTTTACGAACGACTATTTGAACAAGCCAGGCAAACGAAAGCCTTGGGTTTCACCATTTGAACCATTAACGCCATCATTATCAGTGACAATGAACGCGTCACCTTCTGGCGAAACAGTCATGCCCTCGATTTTTTCGATGACCATCCCACCTGTTGCCTGTAACTCAGGGATCAAGTCATAAACCAACTTTTTCGTGATCAGCGGAAACGCGGGCGTACTGCCAACCGCAGGATCCGCTAAAGGCTGCAATCCTGCCAACGAGAAGCGATAAATACGCTTAATACGAGCATCGGTATTGGCTTTATTATCGCGCTCAATAACCGCAAATTCATTAGTCCCCAAAGCAGTAATTTCAGATAAACCAACCCAGCCACCCGTCGCAGGTGTTTCACCAGCATCTAGAGGATAATAATAGAAACTCCATTGCGCACTTGCTACATCATACCGACCAATGCGAACGTGATTTATAGGGTCGTTTAACCATTCACGCTGAAACGCTACATAGAGCACCTCATTAGCCTGACTGCCAACTGCCGCAACACCCTCAAAGCCAAAGCGTGCCTGACGATTATTTACTGATGCGGGCAAGGTCACCACCTTGTCAATGCTTCCATTTGCCGTGGCATGCACGAGTAAATTTTGCGAGGTGACAGGCGCAGCCGTATCGTTAATCGTACCTGCACCTTCAGAAGCCAACCAAAAACCACCTAGCGCACTGGTTGAGATACCTTCCAAATCTAGATTAACAGTTTTATCAGCATTCACTTGTTTAGGCGCAATTGCCGCTAACAGGCCCAGATCATCTTTTAATAGCGTTTCCTTGTCGAGAATCACAGGTGATCGACCTAAATCAACCCCATAAATTCGACTTTGTTGAAAATAGCTATCTGGAATGACATAAGCCCGATTTTTACTGCTACGATCCAAACTTAAGCCTGATAAAGCAGCCCAAGGCATTGGCGTTCCATCTGCGCGATCAGCAGATAGAATGACAGGATAATTGGCTGGTCCATGTTGTAATTGATAGATCGTCAAACCTGAACGCACCCCTGCAGCACGATCATCCAATTCAGAAGCACTTACCAATAAATTACGTTGAGGTATGGCCTTAATACCCTCTGGGCTTAACGCGGATGGCAATGTTTGTGTCAATTCATAGCCTTTATCCGTTACGCGATAAACAAAAATGACACTAGCACGCTCAGAGGCAACAAACATATAACGGTCATCACCATATTGCGCATAATCGATATTTTCAGGCTCATTACCTTTGTTTTCTGAACGACTTTCTGGATAATGTCCATTGCGAACGGTTGCATGCTCCAGGGCATTACCCGCATCGTGAATAACCTCCCCTTTGGTATTGAACACCGTAAAACCACGATTACCACCGGATAAATCACCCTCATTTGCAGTAGCAAATAATTCATTGGATAACCATGCAATCCCATCAGGCTCACGGGCACGCTGAATTTCACTTCCAGTTAAACTGATAATGGGTGGTTTTTCTTCCTTAATGTCAAGTTTGGTAGTATCTGTTTTACCAGCACTAAAATGATTAATGATTTTTCCACTGGCTAAATCGACTAACACAATATGGTTATTTTCTTGCAGGGTGACCGCTGCTATATTGTTATTGTTAATATCGACATACTCTGGCTCAGCATCATTAGGAAATAGAGTCGCAATACCGTCTAAAGAAACTTTCCGCAACTTCCACTGATCGGGATTGCCTTGCAAATCTACAATCATTAAAAACCCACTGGGTGCTTGGGGAGGTTCACCTTTGCCTAAAGTTTCATCACGCTCATTTTCAATGACTATGGCTGCAAATTTTCCATCTGGACTCACCGCGACAGCATCGGGCTGTCCACCTAGGCTGTGGGTGGCGACTTTAGTGCGTGTGGCGATATTATAAACTTGTAATTCACCACTTGGTGCTACAAAACTCGCTGAAGTATTGACACAGGCTAATGCAAATTCTCCAACAACGGCCACGGATGTCGACTCGCCGCCCACATCAACTGCGCCCAAGGGTTTAGGGTCCGTAGCTTGTTTAATATCGACAAAACCAAGTTTTTTACCGACACCATCGGTATAAATTAAGGTATTGCCGTCTTTACTAACATCAACAATTTCAGCAACTGCCGGAGCGTCAACGTTGGTGTTTAAATAAACTGGAAAGCTGGCAATTCTGTTGAAAACCTTTGATGAGGGAAAATTATCCAATTGCTTGACAGAAAACGTCAAAGGCGTAGTCCCTGACACCTGTTGCAATTGTGCCGAGAGGGCTTGTTTACCCAGTTCTATTCCGGGGATGGTCAGTGTATTAGTCTGGCTATCGAAAACGGCACGATTACCGCCGGGCCGCTTTACTGGTGTAGCATTCACCAGTTCTAAACGATATGGCTGGGAAGCCTCTAATTTAAAAACCGCTTGATAGCTCGAAATACCATTTGCAGTTTTAACATCAACAGCATCCACAGTGAGTAAATTAGTGGCGGGGTTAAAACTAGCTGGATTGGCATACGAAATTGAGAAATCGAGGCTTGCACAAAGCAATACACTCAGTGCGATTGCGGTTTTTTTAGCCTTGAAATAGCGAGAAAATGGCACGGTAATATTCCTAAAAGTGTCTTGATAAAGCTATATCTTAGAAAAAAATTATGACAGATCCGTGTCAGTCATTGTTGTCGCTCCACCAGTATTGCTGCTTTTGGGCCTAGTCTCTAGATGATTTACTGCAGGCCCCCGCACCATTTTCTATTGTATTCTGTTTAGCAAGACATCTAAATGCCTTATGACCAACTCCACTGAAATGAATACCTAATAATAACCTGAGTTCGAAAAAGAAATTTAACCGCCCCAAATGGGATAATTTTATTTTAAACAGATATTAGCAACCATCTGAAAACCGCTTCGCCCTAATGCTTACATGTTTATATTGCGACATTGACGATTTTTAACTACTTTTCCAAACGCAACGTGAGGGTACTTTGTTAAGCCAGAAGAGTAGGCAGCGATCATGTTGCATAAGTCATAGTGAAATCATGACAATTTTGATTCACTATCACCAGTCAGGCTAGCGTACTTTTAGGTGGTTTTACCAAAAATATGTTCAGGTACATTTGCAACATGATTTTCCTAACTCACCCAGCTACCTAAGGTTTATAGAACTCATGCCTAGAGTTCTTCTACCCCTTACTCTGTATATTAATCAACGATCTGTATCTGGTCGGGGTATTGCCTTCATTATCCATCACAAGGTTAAAACCACCAGCTTCCAGCCAGTTAGCTTCAGCTGATAAAATGATGTATTTTGAGGTATGTCATGGATTACAGGTATGGAAGTCATACGGTTTTTCAAATTGAGTACCACTTTGTTTGGGTAACAAAATACCGCTACAAGATTCTGACAGGAGATGTTGCAGAACGAGTTCGAGCAATG